>JAHIOZ010000043.1 GCA_018894995.1 Patescibacteria group bacterium
ATTTAAAACAACTTGAGAATATCGCTATAAGTCACCACAACCATCAACCCGATTAAAAGCACAAAACCAATTAAATTCAAAGCATTGGCAATAGCCGGTTTTATATTTCTTCTTGAAACAGCTTCAATCGCGATAAACAAAAGTCTTCCACCATCCAAAGCAGGAAACGGAATAAAATTAATTACTGCCAAATTGACAGAAATAAGAGCGGTAAAACTTAATAAATAAATAAATCCGAAATTAGCCGCGTCTCCAACCATTCCGACAATACCAACCGGCCCTGCAATCTGAGACAAATCACCAGTTCCTTTTATCAACCCGTAAACAAACAAGGACAGGCCAACTGCCGTTGAAATTATCAAATTGATTACCAATTTCAAACCTTCCCAAACAGACTCAAAAGGATTAAGTTGCACCACTCCAACGGTATCCGAAATAATCCCGATAGCTGATTGATCCTCAATAATACCTCCGATTGGAGTTACAAAAGCGGTGAAAATTTCACTCTCCCCCTGCTCGTTTTTTTCTGCCAATAATTTTTTATACAAAATTGTTATTTCTTCCCCTCCATGTTTGAAAATAAAATCTTGCATTTCTGTTTCAGAAAAATTTTGAATTGAGTCATTCTTTACAGTCATAAACAAAGGTTCATCTCCGGCTTCCAAACCTGCTTTAAAAGCGGGCGAATTTTCAACAACACTGACAATCACTATGTTTTTTTCTTTTATATCTTCAGGATTAAATTGCGAAACTGACGTTGGTAAACCAACCATAAAACCGATAGAAATAAGAACCCAAGCAAAAATAATATTAAACAAAACTCCGGCAGAAATAACAAGAGCCTGCGCCCATTTCGGTTTGTTAACCATACTTCTTTGACTGTCGTGTCCGCTAATTGATTCATCATCAGGAGTTTCTCCAAGAATTTTAACAAAACCACCCAAAGGAATTAAATTAAGCGAGTATTCCGTTTCGCCTTTTTTAAAAGCAAAAAGTCGCGGAGGAAAACCGATTCCAAATTCATCTACTCTCATTCCAGTTTTTTTTGCAAAAATAAAATGCCCCAATTCGTGAACTATAATTAAAATTGCCAATACTACGATAAATAAAATTATTGTCATAAACATCAGTATAGAGTATCAGGTAGCTAGTATCAAGCCCTTTCACCAAATTTAAAAAAAATTATTATAAATAACACAAATTAAAAACGACGACTTTTACCTTCGGCAAAAGTCGTCGTTCTTATTACTTATTACTCATTTTATTCCCTGTCACTTATTTTGAGTTTATCCACCATCTCAATTTCCTCTGCAATCCCTTCAATTAAATCATAATTTTTTGTTTCTTCAGCTGTAACCCAAACATATTCTGTACTTCCTTTACTCAATTTGATTTCTCCTGATTTGTAATCAGCATAATAACTTAAGATAACTACAGGCACCCCGTCTGGTCGAATAAAAGCAATATCTAAAAGATATTTTGGTTTTTCAATTTCAAGGTTGCACTCTTCTCTGACCTCCCTTCTTAATGCATTTTCAATTGCATAATACCAGTGGTCACCGGTTGTTTTTGGAGTATCAATATAATCGTCCACTTCCAAACCTCCTCCCGGAACAGTCCACTTATTTGGAAAAGCTTTTTTGTCAGGACTTCTTTTCATAATTAAATACCTGCCATCTTTATGAATAATAGCGGTTAAAGAAATTCTATGTGATTCTCTGTCTTTTATTTCCATATTTATTTTAGGGTACAGGATTTAGCGTTTAGGGGGTAGAGACGACTTTATCTGCAAAAATTCCTGGGCTACCGTGTCGTTTGACCGAAAAATTTTAAGAAAAAATGACTAGTCATTTTTTCTTAAAATTTTTCGGTTAAACGACTCGCAGAGAAGGAAGTTCCATCTGCGTTTATCTGCGTGCATCTGCAATTATATTAGATTGAAATTTGCATTTCTTTTTTATCAAAAGCGCCGTCAAATTTTTTATTCACTTCATCAACAATTTTTTGCATTTCATCTTTTAATCTGAATTTTTCGTCCTCATTTATTTCTCCGTCTTTTTCTTTTTGTTGAATGTCCACCCAGACTTTTTCTCTTTCAGCCCGAAGTGAAACTCTCGCCTTTTCTAATTTTTCCTTGGCAGTTTTTATAAGAAGGGTTCTTCTTTCCGAAGTTAAATCAGGGAAAATAACTCTTATACCTGTCCCCCCCACAGAAAGAGAAACTCCCAAATCAGCATTAGTTATCGCTTTTTCAATCGCTTTTATTTGCGATTTATCCCAAGGGCTAACCATCAAAGTTTTGGCATCATCCACACTAACATTTGCTATCTGACTGATAGGTATCACAGAACCGTAACTTTCCACTTTGACACTGTCAAGAAGAGCCGGCGAAGCCATCCCTGTTCTGATAGTTGAAAATTCTTTATTCAACCAATTTTCAACTTCTTGTGTTTCTTTTTTAAATTTTGAAAAATCGTAGGACATATTTTTTAATTTTTAATAACTAATTTCGAATTCTTGACCCGTTACTTGTTTTTACGGGTTCTATTCAATTTTTAAATTACAATTTTTAATTTCTAAACACGACGACAAACTTTGCGAAGCAAAATTCGTCACTTGCTACTCATTGCTCTGCATTTTTTAATTACACAAAACACCCACCTCCTCTAAAATTTTCTTGACTTTGTTTTCAGGAATATTCATCGTCCTCAACATATTTCCTCCCCCAACTTTAAAATCTCTGCACAAAACAATTCCTTGTTGCAACAATTCTTGTTTTTCTTTGTTTGAAAGAGTAGTCAGACAAGTAAGCGGATGAAGTTTTGTTTCTTCAATCATATCTTGCAAATTTCCTTTACCGGGATAATTCCAACCAATCATTTTTAATCCTGCGCAAGTTCCAAATTGAATTGCTTTTGATGTAAATTTAGTATTTGTCACAAGCATATTTGTTTTTATTTTATCTTTATTATTATCATAAAAACCAAGCTTGGCAATATCGTCAAAACGAGCTTTTACATAAAGAGCGACTTTCAAATCTGATTTAACTCCGAGATTATTGTGAAATTTAATTTCAATCATCACAATTTCATTTTTATTTTGCGCGACAACATCAATTTCATGCATTACGCAAGCACCTTTTACATTTTTTCCAACTTCAACAGAATAACCTTTAGCTCTGTAAATTTCACCAACAAAATCTTCAAAAGGAAAACCGTTCGGACCCAAATCCATTACTGCCCTTCGCACGGAATACTTCGCCGCCGGAATATTTTCTTTTTTCTTAAGCAACATTGAAAATGCTTTTCTGTAAATATCTTTGGTTTTCATTCCGTCAGTCAATTCACTTTCTATCTTTTGAGCAATCACTTCAACAACTTCCCTGCTCGCTCCGGATTTCAACAAAGAAGTTTTTAATTTTTTAACATTAAAAACCTCCTTTTCATTATTTGCTTTTATTATGTATGTTCCTGAACTCATATTAGGAATTATTATAACATAAAATATAATTCAAATGCCACAAAAATGTAATCCGAATACTTTAAAAAGTTTTTAGTTTCGTCGTTGCTTTAAATTTTGAAAAATTTAAAGAGTTTTTAGTTTTTAGAGTGAAAAATTTCTTTCAGAAA
>JAHIOZ010000004.1 GCA_018894995.1 Patescibacteria group bacterium
AATTGAGAGGTTCATAGGCAATAAAAATTATCTCAAAAAACAAAAAGATTGCACGCAAATCTTAACCAAAAAGCAGAAGCAACCGAAAGGTCACTTTTGCTTTTTTTATTTACTTATTTCCCTGTTTAAGGTAATATAAATTTTAGGAAATAAACCCTCGTTGAAATAAATTTAGAAAAGGAGAAAAAAGTGAACAAAACACAAAAAATAGTTAGCTGTGCTTATGAAGATATCCGAAGAGATACTCTTATTGGTTGGTGGAATTCTTTTACTGAAATACTCGAAAAACAAAAAAAATCTGAAATCAAAAATCTCAAATATGACATCCTGCTCAAGAGTGGCCATTTGTTAAAAGAAGTTATCCTTGTAAATGTTGAAGATACACTCCCTTTGATATATCTTGAAGATATCAATGCGAAAAAAATTTATCTTTCTATCGACGAAATATCTTACCTTAAACACAACTAATCATTTTTTATAACAAACGGTCCGTCACATCTGACGGACCTTTTTTAATTTTTAAAAAATTCAAAATAACTTCTATATTCTTAAATAATAAATCTCACATCCTAAATTTAATCAATTTCAATCCGAAATCATCATTTTAAATTTATATTCTTTATTTACACTTCTTATCCAAAAAACCATCAAAGCAATCAATACAAGGATTTGCCAACCGATACATTTATAAACTCCTTCAAAAATCAAAAAGTTACCGACAAAGATAAGAAAAAGAATTAATACCGGACAAGAAAACAACTTGAACATAACTCTTTGAAAAGTCCATTTCTTTTTATTTTCATTATTGTTTTCTTTAACAAAATTATTTTCCATTATTTTGTATTTTGCATTAAATTATTAATCTCTATTTGGTTTATCAATTACCAAAGGCTCAACTTCCGCGCTATCTCCTGTTATTCTCAAAACATCTTTATCTATTTTCTTTAATTCTCTTCGAGAAGTGTTGTAGTGGTTAACTGTTGTCGCCAAAGAAGTCCCAAGTTTTGTGTGATAATCGTCAAAAGCTTTAATGTGTCCATTTAACTTTTCAATATTTTTAATGATTTCTTTGGCGGATTTTTCAATTTTAAATGCATTAAATCCTTGCAAAATTGTGCTCAAATAAGCCACAAAAGTTGTCGGCGACACTATTATGACCTTTCTGTCCCGGTAAGCATACTCAATCAAACTTTTTGTATTTACTTTTACCGAACCGACTTCATTCACAAGCAAATCATAATAAATTGCCTCGGCCGGAATATACATAATTGCAAAAGGAAGTGTCCCCTCTTTTGGTTTGATATATTTTGAAGTTTCATCAATTCTCTTTTTTAAATCATTTTTAAATTCTTTTTCAAGTTCCAATCTTCTATTCTCATCTTCTTCATTTGTAATCCTAATATAGTTATCTAGTGAGAATTTAGCATCAACAGGAATAATTCCATCTTTGGTAAAAATCACTGCATCCACTATATCGCCGTCTTTAAAACCATATTGCATCTGAAAAGCAGTTGGCGGAAGAATATTATTTAAAATCAGTTCCAAACCTGCCTCGCCCAAGTTTCCTCTTTGTTTTTGATTTTTCAAAACTTTCTCAAGATTTTGAAGTTGTTCGGTCATACTGAAAACTTGCTTGTTTGTTTCTTGTATTTCAGTCAATTTTTGCGTTACATCTTTTATGATTTTTTGAGATTCTCCCGATTGATTTTTAATTGACTCATTCATCAACTTCGAAGACTCCCCTATTTTTGAGTCAAAAGTTCGTGTTAATTCGTTTAGTTGATTTTGAAGAAGTAAAAAACTTCCGTCATCTTTTTTCTCTTCTTTTTTATTCACTAAAGTAAACAAAAAATAGGCCATTACAACAACAGCAATAAAAAGAAAAATAATAAAAATTGTTAAAAGTGTTTCCATTCAAATAATTATAAACCCCCACACCTTTTATTGCAAAGTAACCATCCACACCTATAAACACCAAACTCGTTAAAATCAATAATTAACGGTGTCACTGGATCGTCGCACTTCTCCGCTACGCTCCGAAGTTCGCGAAGACAAAATGCCGAAGGTATTTCGTCGACGGATTTTCCAGAGGAAAATCCGTCTTCGCGAGAATTTTTTGGGCGAAATTTTGGCGTCTAAAATGGACGGTCGTCCATTTTAGACGCCAAAATTTCGCCCAAAAAATTCGTGGCGATCCAGACTAACT
>JAHIOZ010000044.1 GCA_018894995.1 Patescibacteria group bacterium
GATCCGGATAATGCTCGGTTGGAGTTTATTCTCGGCGCATCTTTGGCGGGAGTAAGAGAATTTGATTTGGCTTTAAAACATTTAAGCAGGGCTTCGGAATTGTCTCCTAACAAAGAAGCAATCCTTATTGTCATCGGTAATGTTTATCTTAATATGGGAGATATGGAAAATTCTTTGGTTTATTTGAAAAAAGCTTATGAGTTGGGGCCGGAATTCGGAAACTTGAAAATATTTTACGCAATGGCGGCTATTTATGATAAAAATTATGAATTGGTTGAAAGTCTCTTGGGTTCGGGTGTTGTTGACGATGAAAAAATTCTTTCGGCTTACTTGGGTGTAAAGAAATATGACAAAGCGATTGAAATATTGGAGTTTAGAGTAAAAAATCATCCCGACGACCCTCAAGCAGTTTTGTCGTTGGCAGCGGTTTATTTGGATGCCGGATACAGAACCAAATCAATACAAACAATCAGAAGAGTGATGGAAATGGATCCGAGTTTTAAAGAACAAGGAGAATATTATATCAATCAGATAAATTTGGGGTTGAATCCGTAAACAAGTTGAAAGTTTGTAAAGTTATAAAGTAAAAAGTAACGAATTTTGCCTTTGGCAAAATTCGTTGACGAAATGCCAAAGGCATTTCGTCTCTGCGAGAAGTGGAGCGGAGCGGAACGACGTGGCAGTCCAGAGTTCGTTTGTCTCTGCGAATCGTTTAACCGTCTTTGCGAACTTCGGAACGAAGCGGAGAAGTGCAACAAACCAGCGTCGTTTTTTTTCTGGATCGCCACGTATGACACCATTTTTTAGTTTTTTGAAAAACTTTGTTTTTCAAAAAACTAAAAAATGGTGTCATGCTCGCGAAGACAAACCACCTCCGGCAGTTGATTAACGAATTTTGGCTCCGCCAAAATTCGTTCCGTATTTGTATCATTCGCATTCTTTTTTTCGTGGCATTCGGGTTGTTCGTATTTATTCGTATCATTCGCATAATTCGTATATTTGTATGTTTAACTCTTACTTTGATAACAATTTCAGTGACGGTTTCTGGGCTTTGTTTGGCGCTAAGACTGTAATAATGATCGCTACCGGTTTTTTGGGTATTTTCTTGCCTATTTTTTTGTTTAATTTGTTTGACGGAAATATTCAAAAAGTAGCTCTTTATTTTGGTTGCAGTTCTTTAATTTATATTTTTACTGTTCCGTTGGGAGCTCAATTTTTAAACGATTTTGGTTTTAGAAATGCTTTGAGATTGAGTGTTTTTTGGGGAGCTTTGTTTTATGTAATTTTTTATTTTATTGACAAGCAAAACAGTTTTTATCTTATTCCTTTATCAATATTGGCTACGGTTTTGTTCCGGTTATTTTATTGGACTCCTTATCATACTGATTTTGCCAAGTTTACAGATAATTCCAAACGAGGCAAACAACTGAGTTTTTTTAATGTTGCCGGAAATATAACTGCCGGTTTAATTCCGCTTTTGTCCGGTTTTTTGATTGCTCAATTTGGTTTTGATTTGGTTTTTATCATTGCCATTATTTTATATCTTGTTTCCGGATTGTTTTATTTTAAAATTCCTCGGACGGAAGAAAAATTTTCTTGGTCCTACAGTGAAACTTGGAAAAAATTTTTTGACAAAAAAAATCGTCCTGCTGTATTGGCTTTTACCGCTGACGGAGTAGAAGCGATTATCAGTGTCACGGTTTGGCCGATTTTTATTTTTCAACTTCTAAAAGGAAATTATTTTGAGGTCGGTTATTTGTCCGCTTTGATTATTGTCGTAACTATAATTTTGCAATTTATTACCGGAAATCTTCTGGATAACGGTAAAAAAGAAAAATTATTAGGTTTAGGCACTTTATTTTATTCTTTAGGTTGGATTATAAAAATTTTCATTTTGACTTCTTTTCATATTTTTGTTGCAGGACTTTATCATAATGTGGCAAAAATATTTTCCAGAACCTCGTTTGATGTTATGACCTATGATATGGCGGAACACCAAGGTCATTATGTTGATGAATTTACAGTTTTGCATGAAATCGCTTTTCACACCGGAAAAGTTTTATCAGTAATTTTTGTTATCTTAATTTCTTTTGTTTTGCCGTTACAATGGACATTTATTTTAGCTGCCGGGGCTTCTTTTTTGATGAATATTCTCAGGAAAGAAGGGCAGATGGAAATGTAGGATTCGAGTTGAGTGGGTTGGAATTGACCCCAGTGAAGTTGTTTTTGTTTGTGGATAATTTTTTAAAAACTTTGTTTTTAAAAAATTATCCACAAACAAAAACCTCGTTTTACTCCGTAAAACGAACTTCACGGGGTAATATTTTTCTAATTCACTCAGCTTAACAAATTTTGAAAAAATTCGTTAAGCTTCGCTCATAAGAAAAATATTATGAAAATTCAACAAAATATTTTATTATCAAATTTTTGCACTTTTAAGACGGGTGGTTGTGCCAAGTATTTTGTTGCGGTTAAAAATATTGATGAATTAAAACAGGCAGTTGATTTTGCGGAGCAAAATCAACTGCCTGTTTTTGTGCTTGGCGGTGGTTCAAATCTTTTGATTTCTGATGAAGGAGTCAACGGGTTGGTAATAAAAATGGAAATGAAAGGGATTGAGTTTAATCCGTCTTTGCGAGCCCGACACCACTTTTTAAATTCGCAAAAAGCAAAGCTTTTTGCGAATTTAAAAAGTGGTGTCGGGCGTCGTAATCCAGCGATGTCAGAAACCATTCAAGTCACCGCCTTTGCCGGAGAAATCTGGGACGACTTTGTAGAAAAATGCGTTGAAAAAAATTTGTACGGTTTAGAAAATTTGTCAGGAGTTCCCGGAACCGTTGGAGCTTCCGCAATTCAAAATATCGGCGCTTACGGAGTGGAAGCAAAAGAGGTGATTGATTGGGTGGAAGTTTTTGATATTGAAACGGGCGAAACTAAAAAATTAAAAAAAAACGAATGCCAATTCGGTTATCGCGATTCTATTTTTAAAAAAACGGAAGGCAAAAATTTAATTGTAATCAGAGTGGTTTACAAATTACAAAATTTTCAACAAGGAGTTACTCAATTAAAAACAGATTACAAAGATATTCAAGAATGGGTGAGTACCCATTCGTCTTTGCGAGATTTTCTTGAGCCAGACTTTTCAACGGCTCAACGAGTTGAGCCGTTGAAAAGTCTGGCTCAAGAAAATCGTGGCAATCCAGCGTCGTTTTTAACCCCCAAACAACTTCGCGAAATAATAATCCAAATCAGAAAAAACAAATTACCCGATTTAAAACAATTTGGCACAGCCGGTTCGTTTTTCAAAAATCCCGTTATCACAAAAAAACAACTTGAAAAAATTCTTCAGCAATATCCTAATCTTCCGTATTTTCCTCATAATCAAAAAAAGTGGGCTCCCGACACCCACATTTCCAACCCCCAACTTTTCAAAATTTCTTTAGCTTTTATTTTAGATAAAATTTTAGGATTAAAAGGCTTCAAAGAAGGGGAGACAGGTGTGTTTGAAAAACATTCTTTGATTATCGTTAATCATGGAAATGCCACCTCCACAGAAATAAAAAACCTCGCCCAAAAAATCACCAAAGATATAAAACAAAAAACCGGCTTGGATATTGACAATGAAGTTGTGTTGTGGTAATACTAATATAGAGTTCATAAGCAGTATTATTTATAAATGTTCAATATAAGGAGAACGATATGATAATTTTATTATGGATTGTAGCTGTACTTTTAAGTTTTGTTGGAGTTGTAGGAGTTACCATATGTTTTTTCATCCGACCTTTGCATGAAGCTGAGGTTGAAGGGATGAAAAGAAACGGGAAATTTGAGGGGGAGCCTGGTTATATGCAGGATTTTCGTGTCGCAAGGGCGGAGGGAGAGCTTTGCGATAATACAAAACTCCTAAAAATTTTTTCGTTTTTGGCTTGCATGGGAATTTTGTTGATTGTTTTTTTATTGACAAGATAATAGAATCTTACAGCTCCATAAGAGAACATTAGCCCGAGGAAACTCGGGCTTTTTTTATTTGGCATGGTATTATTTGCTATAATATTACATATGGATATAGATAAAAAAGAACAAAGAAATATTGAAGAAGTTGAAATAATTTTTAAGAGTCAGATTAAGATACCGAAAAACAAACCAAAAAAACAAATTTTCTTTTGTCCTGTTGGACTTGTTGGTGCTGGGAAAACAACTGTTACAAAACCAATATCTAAAAAATTGGGGTTATTAAGAATATCCAGTGATGAATTAAGAAAAA
>JAHIOZ010000045.1 GCA_018894995.1 Patescibacteria group bacterium
AATTTTTAAAAATTATTTTTGCATAAATTGTTTATATCCAATTTCTGCAATAATTTTCAGAACATTTTTTAATTGTTTAGTTGCTTTTCTTGTATTATTTTTTTCTAGTAATTGAAAAAGGTTATCCATTTCTTTATCGACTTCCTTAGATTTCCATATATGAGTTTTTCTATTGTTTACATTCTTATATTCTTCTAATTTTTTGAACGCTATTCTATAGTACCTATTTATATTATTTTTTTGATTTTTTCCTGTTAATTTTTTTGTTATTATTTTTTCATAATCTCCAGTTTTTGGATTAAATCCTACAAATTTATAATCAAAAAAAGAGTATTTAGGATTTAAAAATTGTTTCAAAAAAGAACTATAACCATTTTCATCAATCATTGAAAAAATAATTAAAATATAATGTAAATTTTTTCTCATTAAATTACTTAATTTTATAGCATCTTCATCTGTTTTAATTTTATGTTTTAACTTGTCCCAAATAAATTTAGAATGCCAAGAAATTACTTCTTCCTTTTTTTCATCTTTTCGTAAAATTTTAACATCACTCAAATTCATTCTATTATTTTTGGAAGAGTTTTCTTCTTTTGTTAAAGGATTAAATTTTGGTCTATGACAAAAACCGAGTGAAATGGGACCTATATGGTCGGCACTAATATCATTTTTTCTAAATTCAGACATTAATCTATCTGCTTTTTTCCAATCTCCATCAGACCAATTTTCATAAACTCTTCTGTCCTGACCATATCTTTGTAAGTTAGATTTATGTCTTCCTTTATCTGATTTTGACCTGCAACAATTTCCATCAGAGTGAAAACCATCATAACGATCAGGAGAATTACTCATAACCCCAGGAGATAAAAACTTTTTATTACATTTATCAGTTAACTCTTTTTTTATATAGATTTTTAATTTAGAAATATTCTTAAATTTTTTAAGTTTTATTTCTAAAATTTTTAATAGTTTTTCTATATCTGATGAATTTTTTATAAACTTATCAATCATTTCAAAAATTGTAAGTTTATAAGGGGAAAGATTTTTTTTAAATAATTTATTAAATCTTGATAATAATCTTTTGTTTGGGTAAATATATTCAATACTTAGAGTTTTTCCACAAATTTGGCAGACATGAAATTTAGTTGGATGAATAACTCTCGCTATTTTTGCATAACATCCAGCTTCAATTTTTATACCAAATTCTTTACATTTTTTGTCCCACCATTTCCGTCTATTTTTACCAGCTTTTGAGTTTCCTGTTACAACCCATTTGATTTGTTCATTATTGGACTGCTCAAAAAATAACCCTTTATAATTAGAGTGATTGGATATAAATTTTACATATTTAACGAAATTTGGATGCCACTTCCTTTTTATTTTTTGTGTCATAATTTTACTTAACAAAAAAATCTAAAGATTTTTTATATATTTTTGCTAATTGTTTAAGTTGGATAATATCAATACGAATTTGACCTGATTCCATTTTTGAAACATATGACTGTGTCCTTTTTAATCTTTTAGCGACCTCAATTTGATCAAGCTTTGAATCAATACGAGCCTGCCTAATTTTTTCAGTCAAATTTTTATATTCTTTTGTATATATTGAGTTATCCATAGTTTTATATTTGATATAATATATTCCATATGGTAATATTCCAAATAGGAATATGCAACCAACGGCTCAACTCGTTGAGCCGTTGGGACAAAAAATGGCTAAAAGCGGACAGTATCCTTAAAGTATTAAGATACTGGCTACAAGTCCGAAACCAACCCAAAAAAATTTCTTTGCGTTTTTTCCTTTCTTTTTTCGCCCCCCAAATTTTTAAGAGAAAAGGAAAAGAATTTTTTTTGAGTTGGTTGTCGTTGGAACGAAGCCCTAGACAAATTTCGAAGAAATTTGACGGGCAAGTGGAAACGACAAGTCGTTTCGGTTTGTTTCAAACTTCCGATTTAGTCGAGCGTAAGTTGTGGTTTGAAATTACCTTTTGCTCGGAGCGTAAGACTTAAACTTCAATCGCTTCCTGCCCGCTCGTGCCTCGCAGTGGCAGGCGGGCGCGATTGCTTTTCAAAATAGGTTCGCGCAAAGGCGACAATCTCACCGCAACGGTTTTTTAAAATACCAAGAAAGATATTTTAAAAAATGACTGACAAAAATAAAAAATAAAAAATAAAATTATTTCAAAAATGAAACTTGAAAAAATCTCCCTCGCACATAAAGACCCCGAAATGTTAAAACTCGTGGAAAAAACCGACCAAAAAACTTTGGATTTTTCTTTTTTTTAAATGATATAATTTCACTATGATTTTCAATAAAAAAAGAAAAATGAATTCACTCAAACCTTTTCTTTGGTCTTATAACACCAATGAAATGGATTTTTATCGTGATAAAAGAAGAATTATCACTAATGTTTTGAATTTGGGAACAAAAAAAGCCACCGATTTGATTTTTAAAATTTATGATGAAAACAGTTTGAAAGAAGTTGTTGCTAACCCTTTGCCGGGGGAATGGAACAAAAAATCTTTGAATTATTGGCAGTTGATTTTTAACATTGAAAATCCAAAAGAATTAAAAAGAAATGTTCTATAATATCCTTGATCAAAAAAGAATAGAAATCTTGCCTTTGTTAAAAAATTTTAAGAAAGATTTTTACTTGGCTGGCGGAACCGCTTTAGCTCTTCAACTTGGACACAGAGACAGCATTGATTTTGTTTTTTTTAACAAGCAAAACGGAGACATTGATACAAAAAAGATTTTTGATGAAATTAACGATATTTTTAAAAACCATAAAATTTTAAAAGTTTCTGAAGACAAAAATACTTTAAACATTATTATTGATGACAGTATAAAATTAAGTTTTTTTGGATATAAATATGACTTACTCAACAAATTGATTGACGAAGAAAATATAATGTTAGGCTCAGTGGAAGATATAGGATGTATGAAATTGTCAGCCATTACAAGTCGAGCTAGCAACAAAGATTACATAGACCTTTATTATATTTTGCACAAAATTGAGTTAAAAGATTTGCTTAAAAAAGCAGTTATAAAATTCCCTACCATAGATACCAACATCATTTTAAAAAGTTTGGTTTATTTTGATGATGTATATGTGGAACCGATTATTTTCAAAAACAATAACGATATTGATTTTGAAGAAGTAAAAACTTTTTTAAAAAAAGAAGTGAAAGAATTAGAATGATGAAATGCCTTTGGCAGTTCGTCTTTGCTCGCCCCGTTAAACTTGTTTTTTACGGGGCGAGGAGTTGGTTTTTAGCTACGATCGTAAATAAAAACCAAAAATTCAAAGTTAAATACTTTGAATTTTTTTAATTGAAAACTATAATATTTTTATTATAAAAATATTTGCAATAATATTGCGCGGACGACCGGACTTGAACCGGCAACCTCTCGCGTGACAGGCGAGTGCTCTAACCAGTTGAGCTACGACCGCATACTTATAAATTTTTCAAAATGATTCCTCTTTCTTAATAAAAATAAATCATTATTAAGCTTATTATACATAATTTTGTATAAATTCAAAGAATCTTTTGAAAACCCATCTTTCACGGGACACAACCCCGCAAAATAAAGTAAAAAACATTTTTTGAAAAAATGTTTTTTACTTTATTTTGCGGGGTGTCGACGGAAGGAATCGAACCT
>JAHIOZ010000046.1 GCA_018894995.1 Patescibacteria group bacterium
CAGGAGCAGGAATTTTCTCCTTTGATTTACCACTGTAAACAGCGAGTAATGAGTAGTAAGTATTAAGTGATAAGTAGTAAGTGGTAAATAATAAACATAGTAAAGTTAGAATTTTACTGGACTTTTTCCTAATTTTTGATATAGTTTTTTACATTGAAAATATTTTTTATCAGATTTTTGGAAATTAGGTATTAGATATTAGAAATTAAGTTTTAAAATTCAATTTTAAAACTGTTCGTATCCGCTCGTAGCTCAGCCGGTAGAGCAGCAGCCTTTTAAGCTGACGGTCGAAGGTTCGATCCCTTCCGAGCGGACATAAAATACTCAACCCCAAAGCGAATGCTTTGGGGTTTTAGTATTTTACCGCTCGGAAGGGATCGAAACGAGCGAAATATATTTTTTCGTAGCGTAAGCGAAGAAAAAATTTGAGCGAGCGAGGTCGCGAGTTCTTAGCAAAAATGAGTCGTAACAAAGTGGAGACAAAATTTTTGTTTAGAACTGGCGACCGATCCCTTCCATTGTTTATTCAAAAGCAAACTACTTTGCTTTTTGTAAGGGATCGAATGGCGGAGGCATATTTTCTGTAGCATAGCGGAAGAAAATAGCCGAGCCACGTCCAGCAGTACTTAGATTTTTACGAGCGAAACGAAGTAAAAAACTTAGTAACTGCGGGGCAATCCCTTCTAACCAAACAAAAAACTTAAAATTAATTAACATTCCAAAATTTTTGGTTTTTATTTACGATCGTAAATAAAAACCAATTTCTTTAATTTAATCAATCCCAAAAACGGCCTTGATATGCAATTCATTGTCAACATAATCTGCAATTATAAATCTAACAAATCTTCTGGCATCGTTAATCTCAACAATATATTCTATTTGATCTCTGCAATCATAAGGGCAAATAAAAACACTTTTTTGATATTCAAATAATCCAATGTTCTGGAAATGATAACGCAGGGCGTCTCTAACCTCCCTTTTCTTTTCAGGAACATCAAAAAGTATTATTCTCCACTTACCGTCCCACTTTTTAGGTTTTTTAATTTTCAAACTATCCAAATCAAAAGTCAAAGCTCTCTTTTTTCCTTCGTCAGTTAAAATTAAAGTCGTTGTCCCGTCAGAATTTTTTATTTCATTTACCATTTTGGTTTCATATAATTTATTTATCGCCTTTTTAAGTGTTTGCTTATCAATTTCCTTAAGACCTTCATTTATTTCTCCAAGGATTTTAAAATACCTCTTTGGGCTACCCGAAAGACCCATAGCAACACCTCCCAACAAAAGAAGTAGAATCTTTTGTTGTGTTTTGCCAAGCCTTAATTTTCTTTTATTTTTTTCTTCTTTTTTCATAATTCAGTGCAAAATTACAATTTAATAAAAAATTCACCTTTATTTTATTTGTCTTTTAAAATCATAACAACGATAATATTATACACAATTTGGTTTTTATTTACGATCGTAAATAAAAACCAAATTAAGAAATAAACGTTTAAATTTCCAAAATAAATTTTTCCATCTCAATACCAAAATCAAGTATTCCTCGACGGGCATCGTGATATATTGAAATCAACTGAGAAGAAATTTTTTCCAACTCGCCCTCTTTAAAATTTTTCGCAAACCTCAGTGATTTATTATAAACAAAAGGTTTCAAACCGGAATCATCAACAGTTTTTGAATTTTTTACAATTAAAATGCTTCTTATTTGCCACAACAATATTCCGTAAATTTCTTCTGCCGGAATATTATGACGACTCGCCTTTTGATACAAAAACCACAATTCTTTTTTGTCTTTTCGTCCCAAAGCATCAGCCATATTGAAAATATTAAACTCCCCTAAATCCAACAACCACTCACCGGAAACACCAAACTTCCTGCTACCACTTTGTAAATTATTATTGTTAAACTCTTGAACTTTTTGAGCAACTTTTTCAATTTTTTTCAAAGTTGGCTTGTCAATATTTTCTTCTATAAAAAAGAAAATGTTTTCTGATTGAGAAACTTCTTCCAACCTGTCCAAAACAAAATCTTTTGATTTTTTATCACTTAATAAACCATCCGCTTGCACAATATATTTTTGTTCAAAAAGCCCTTGGCTTGAAATAAATTCATCCAACCGGCTTTCACTGAAATCAGAACTGTCCAACTTGAAAAAACCGGCATCCGGTTTTTTCTTCAACAAAGAATCAACCATTGAATGCAATTTTTCTCGAGATTTTTTGAAATCTGTGCCGTATAAAAGATATAGCATATTATTTAGTATAAAGTTTATAAAATTGAAAGTCTATAAAGTTAAATACTTATTTTTTATGGATTATCACGAAAAAAACAAGTTTTTAACGTAACGATCAAAAACGTCAATAAATGATTTCGAATTTGAATGCAAAATAAAAAGTTAAAAAAATGAAAACAATAAATTATGCATCAAACTCAAAATCATTTACTCAAGATAATCTTTCAACTCCCCCCAATTATTTCCCGAGCTAACATTAACCTCAAATTTTATTCCCTCAGCTTCTTCAAGAGGAATTATTGTTTCCATTATTTTTTCAATTTCCGGTGCAACTTTTCCGACCAAATCTTCACGAATTTCAAAAATCAATTCATCATGCACCTGCAACAACAAAAATGCATCTTTTTCCAATTTTTCTTTTTTCAAATATTCGTCAACTCTGCCAATGGCAATTTTAATCATATCGGCACTGGTTCCTTGAGTAGGTGCATTGATTGCCATTCTTTCTGCCATCGCTCTCACAAAAGGCACTTTTGAATTTATTCCTTCAAAATATCTCCTTCTGCCAAAAAAAGTTTTTGTGTAACCTTTTTCTTGCGCATCTTTCTTTATTTTTTCAAGATAACCCGCCAAACCGGAAAATTTATCAAAATACTCATTGTAAAATTTTTGCGCTTCTTTTCTGTCGGCGCCCAAATTTTTTGCCAAACTGTTTACTCCCATTCCATACAAAATTCCAAAGTTTATCACTTTGGCCGTTCTTCTCATTTCTTTATCAACTTTTTCAAGCGACACTCCAAAAACTTCAGACGCCACGGCATTGTGAACATCTCCCCCTTTACTGAAAACATCAATCAACTTTTTATCACCCGACAACAAAGCAGTCAAACGCAATTCTATCTGAGAATAATCAAACGCCACCAATTTAAAACCGGCATCGGTGACAAAAGCATTTCTTATTGCTCGCCCCAATTCTGTTTTTGTGGGAATATTTTGCAAATTCGGTTCGTGGGAAGCCATTCTTCCGGTAACTGTTCCGGCTTGCAAAAACTCTGTGTGCAAACGATTATTTTCATCCAGCATTTTGGGAATATTATCAATATAAGTGGAAAGAAGTTTTTGCAATTCCCGATACTGTAAAATTTCTTGAACAATCGGGTAATCGTCTTTTAATCTTTCCAAAACATCAGCATTGGTTGATTTAACTCCGGTTGAAGTTTTTTTATGATTTTTAAGCACAATCCCCATCCTGTCAAAAAGAACTTCTCCTAACTGTTTTGGAGATTTAATATTAAATTCTTCACCCGCTTGTTGCCAAATATTTTTTTCAAGCTTATCCAATTCCTCGTGATATTTTCCAGAAAGTTTTTCTAAATAATCTTTATCAACTTTAATTCCTCGTTGCCCTATTTTTTTAACCACAGAAACAATCGGCTTTTCAATATTTTCAAAAACATTTTCCAACTCTTTTTCTTTCAATTCTTTAAAAATTTTTTCTTTCGCTTGAGCAAAATCACGAGTGTTGGCAAAATTCAAAATATCTTCCAATGTCGGATTAGTAATACTGGAATTTACCAACCACAAAGCGACCGCGACTTCTTCCAACTCTTCTTGAGAAATATTAACCGACTCAATGGAAGCTTTTTCTTCCTTGAAACCAAAAGCATCTTTTACTCTTTGAACAAGCGAGCGGAAACCGAGGTCACGCAGAAGCCCGTTTATTTTTTCAAAATCAAAACCGTTTTTCCATTCTGAGCCCTCCAAATTTAATTCAACAGGAACATCTTTCCTGATAGTTGCCAGCTCTTTTGAGAACAAAGCTTCTTCTTCACCCTCTTTCAAAAGATTTATAATCCTCGGCTTGATCCCCGCTTTTTCAAAAGCTTCCGGTTCATCTTTTAATTTTTTATACATTTCCTCGATTGTCCCAAAATTTTGAATTAAAGTAGTCGCGGTTTTTTCTCCAATTCCCACAATTCCGATAATATTGTCGGAAGGGTCACCCCTCAAGCCTTTGTAATCGGGCAAAAGTTTTGGAACAAAACCAAACTTTTCAATTACCCCATCTTCGTCATACAAAATAGTTTCTTTAATTCCTTTTTTCAAAGTGTAAACTCTAACTTTTTTATCATCCACCAACTGCATCGTATCCATATCGCCGGAAGCAATTATCACATCAACTTTGTCTTTCCCCTGCTCCGCCAAAGCCCCCAAAACATCATCAGCTTCAAAACCGGATTTTTCGTAAATGGGGATGTTGAAAACTTTGAAAATATCCCGCGAGCGGTCAATCTGGTGTTTCAACTCTTCATCTTTTTCTTTTCTTCCAGACTTATAACCGTCGTAGGCCTCTTTCCTGAAAGTCGGCTCCGCCATATCGTAACAAGCGATTATATAATCCGGCTTTAAATCTTCAATTATTTTTACCAACATCAAAATCGTTCCGTACAAACCACCGGTCGGCTCGCCCTTGGCAGAAGAAAAATCCGGCAAAGCGTGATAAGCACGATGGAGAATTGCAAAAACATCCAAAAGAACCAATCGCTTTTTGTTTTGTTGTTGTTGTTGTTTTTTTTCTTTCATAATTATTGTCTGCATCAAAACATTCCAACATTCTTAAGAATGTTGGAATGTTTTGATAAATTTAACGAAATTTTTTCCGTAAGGAGAAAGCGAGTGTAAAACATTTCTTCCTTTATAATTTTTATTCAATAAACCTGCTTGAACAAGTCTTCTTGTATGTTCCGATGTTGTTTTTAAATTACCTTTCAAATATTCATTTATTTCATCCAAATTCAAACCACTTTCTTTATCTAAAGCAAGCAAAATGTCAATTCTCTTGTGATTAGAAATACCTTTAAAATGTCTTTCCATTTGTTTGCTGTTTTTCATACATAGAATTATAACCCATTATCACAAAAATTAACATTCCAACATTCTTAAGAATGTTGGAATGTTTTTTAAATTGTTTTGTATTTTGATTTTCGTTTATTTAGATTTATTTGAAATTTGGTGCTTATAATTTTGGATTTAAAAAGCTATTTCTCTTTTATTTTCATCAATAAATTTAAATTTTATTTTTTTTGTATCTTTTAACAAGATATCGGCGATTTTTTCCGGCCATTCTATTAAAATGATGTTTTTTGGGTCATTTGAAATTTCTTCCCAACCGAGACTTTTCATTTCTTCCCCGCTGTTTAAACGATAAGCATCAATGTGAATAATGTGTTTAAACTCCCCCGACTTGGAAACCCGGTTTCCAAGTTTTTTATTTTGTTTGAATAATTTGGGCAGTTTGTAAATTTTTTCAATTACAAAAGTCGGGCTGGTTACCGTTTGTTTTACGCCAAAAGCTGAAATAAAACTTTTTGTAAAAGTCGTCTTCCCCGAACCCAAATTCCCATACAAAGCAAAAATTACAGCTTTACCCGAACTCTGTTTTAAAGATTTCACAGTAACCGGAGCACTGTGGATTTTGTTTGCAACAGATTGAGCAAATTTTTCCATTTCTTTTAAATTTTTCAAAACTTTTTTCATAACTATTTATACCTAAACATTACCTAGATATGACCTTTAGAAATACTAGGATATGTTGTATTTAATGATTGTTTTCGCAAAATTAATTTTTTATTACCTATTTAATCACCTAATAAGAAATATTTCCTTTATCCATTCAAAAACCACTTACCTGTTTGGGGATTACCTCTAAAAAGAAGTTTCCCTGAACGCCTAAGTTCTTGTAAAATATTATTAATATCCTTGCTTGTTAATTCAGGAAAAGCCTGTCTAACTTCCACAGAAATAATACTGCCATTATCTTTTATGTGCTTTACTATCATCTCTTTAATTCTATCCCTACCTAAACCTTCTAATTTGGTATACTCACCTAAAATATCTTTACTTTTATAGTATTCTTTTGAAAGTAAATATTTTGTGCCTCTGCCGTGACCAATAACTACGACAACACCCTTATCTAAAAACTTCTGGACGTCTTTTTTGATAATATTATTTTTTTTACCGCTCTTAATTGTTTCTAACAAAATTAAATCATCCACCGAAAAACCTATTTGCATCTTTTTATCAACCTCGTCTAAATAAGAAACAAACTCTTTATTTTTCACAATTGCCGGTATGTTCAAAACAACTTCGCTCTCATCAGAATCAAAATAATCCGGAATCCCCTTGCCTTCTCTGATAGTATTTTCAAATATCAAATCAACACCCTGTCCTGATCTTTCAACAAAACCTATTTTTTCAAACGACTCAGCCAATCTTCTGTTCCTCCAAAAATTCTTTTTGTGAATATTCTCCGGGGTTATTCCAAAAGGCAAACCGCCGGGACTTTTAAAAACAATCTTTTCTGGACTTTGCTTTATAAAAACAGAAGAATGTTTTTTATAATCTCTATGTATAACAGCATTTAATAACGCCTCTCGAACAACCTCTTCGTTAAAAGAAAGAATGTCTCTCCTAATCAAACCTGTTTGAAACTGAAAAACGGTATTTCTTAATTTTATTTTAATAAGTATTTTGTCTAAAATATTGATTAAAGGGCCTCTATAATTTACTCTCTCCGAATATTTAATATCCGTATCCTTGTTCCTGTACTCAAAAATTA
>JAHIOZ010000047.1 GCA_018894995.1 Patescibacteria group bacterium
AAAGAAACACTCGACAAAAACCGTTTAATTTTAAAAATCAAATCCTCTTTGTCAAAATCTATTTGTGAAATAAACTCCTTGTCATTTGCAACACTGTCAACCAAATCTGACAATTTTGATCCGTTACCTTTGTAATAATGTTTGACTATTTCCGCAATTATTTCCGGAAACTTTGAGTCTATTTTTCTTAAATTTTTTCTGAACACTTCATTATCCATCCCGCAAAATTCAAATTTTTCTCCCGTGCCATAAACTTGCACCGCAACCTCTCTAACCGTAGAAGCTCCGTTGTCGTTTGATTTGCAATTCTCATTTTTTATTTCTCCGTTTTTCACAACTCTGTAAACAAAATTTGTGACACCCGAAGCGTTTAAAAGAGTTGAAGGAGATCCCAGCATTGACTTAATACTGAAACCCAATTCGGGAAATTTGGGAGATTTTTTATCATGCAAGACAATCGTTAAATCAGATTTTCTGTTGTTAGGAACTTTTATTTGGGAACAGTGTAATTTTTTCATGAGACCCTCAGCCATCGAAATTTCAAATGTCGTGCCTGAAGAATTTTTCATTTTGTCAAAAATATCGATTATTTTATTTTTTATGTTTTCAAGTTTTACACTGTCAATTTTTTCTCCGTTTTTATCGCAAATCAAAACAACGCCGTTGTTTTTTGAAATGTCATAAAATTTCACTTCGCCGGCTTCTTCCCTGATAATCTTCAAAACCAAATAAAAATTATTTTTCAAAATCTCAAGATCTTTATTGGCAGTAAATAATTTTCCGTCTGTCAAAACTTTTATGAAAGCGTAAAATTCGCTCCATTCTCCTTTATTTCCTTTAATTGGCATAATGTTTATTTAATGTGTTTATAATTTCTTTCGCAACGGCGCTTACGGCGGGAACGACGACGGCATTTCCCAACTGTTTCATTGCTTGAGCATCAGATACGGGAAAAACATAATCACTCGGCAAGCCCATCATTTTTTTTCCTTCTTTTACTCCCAACCTGACAACTTTTCCTTTGACTCTGTAAGAATCCCAATTTCTCCTGTCCGTAATTACCGACCCGCGACCTCCGACACGCAAAGTGTAGCCGATTTTCTTTTCGCAAGGTGCTCCAAAAATATCCTTCATTGTTTTTTCAAGTTTTACCGGTTCCGGAAATTTAAACTGTATTTTTTTGTTTCTGAAACCGACCATAAACAAACGAGGTCTGTGTTGCGGTATGTTAAAATCAGTGCCTTTCACTATTTTATAATAAAAAGAATATCCCAAATCTTCCTCAATGATTTTTTTTATTGTGGCAAAAGTTTTTCCGTCGTCATGGCTGAATAAATGCCTGACATTTTCAAGAAAAAAAGCTTTCGGTTTTTTAGTTTTTATTATTTTGGCAACTTGAAAAAAAAGATTGCCTCTTTCATCTCGAAATCCTTTTTTAAATCCCGCCTGACTGAAAGGTTGGCAAGGAAAACCTCCGCAAACAATGTCAAAATTCGGTATATTTTTTATTTTTACTTTTGTTATATCTCCCGCAAAATTATCATTCTCAAAAATATCTGGTGAAATTTTTTTAAAATTTTCTTCATATGTTTTTCTGGCATACTCATTCCATTCGGAAGCAAAAACACATCTGGCATCATTTTCATGAAAAGCCAAATGAAAACCGCCGATTCCTGCAAACAAATCAATGAAAGTAAGTTTTGTTTTTTTATTTTTTGATGACATCTTTAAATATATTATAACATAACTCACCCTCCTGTTTTTCAACAAGCGAAATCAACTCTTCCTTTGTAAACTTTTCGTATTTGGACATATTATTTTAAACTCACCTAATTAACACAGGTCAAAAAATTATAAAAGGGTACTCTTAAACTTTTTACTTATCTTAAGAACAGTTTCAATGTCTTTTTTAATTTTTTTTAAATCTTCTCTATTCACCTGATTTGATAACCTTGAATAATCAATTATTATCTTGGTAGAATGTTCGGGGTATTTAAAAAAGGTATTTTCTGTATCATATACAG
>JAHIOZ010000048.1 GCA_018894995.1 Patescibacteria group bacterium
ACTATCAAAAGGTTTTGATTATATTCGGGTTGATTTATATAACCTTGAAGGTAAAATTTATTTTGGGGAATTAACTTTCCATCCAGGTTCTGGATTTTCAAAATTCACCCCAGAAAAATATGATTTAATTTATGGCAAAAAATTAAAGTTAAAGTCGTATAAAAAATAATCACTTTTTCATCCACTTATACAAAACTCTCCAAAACAATCCAAAATATGCGAGGAAAAATATCCACGAAGCATTTGTGTGAAACATTCCAAGAGCAAATGAAGAAGAAAGATAAGCACCTAATAACATCAAAAAATAAATTCTTAAAATATTAAGTAGGAAAACACTAATTAATCCTGGAATAAACATTATTGCTAATTTCTTTTTATTCAAAACTTTCCAATCAAGAGATGCAATAAACAGATAAAGTATTGTAAATAAAAACATAGATTCTATTCCCGAGCATGGACTGTCAATTGCTATTGCAAAACCATTAAATTGTATCGCAGGTAATTTATCATTAAAGAACAAAATTGCTTTTCCTGTTAAACTTAAAATCCAAGTAACTGCATTTGCAACGACAAAACTGAAATAATGCCACGACTTTTGAACATAATAACTTGATGAATAGAGAACTATTGATAAAGATAAAAATAGAAATATTTCCTTTTTGAATGTTCTAATAAACTTTTTAATAAATTCATAGCCAAATACAGCTAACCCAAGAAACGCCAACATTAAAAATAACATGAAGTAGGTTAGAAACTGAAATAAAAAGAGATTCTCATTTACTAAATTAATATTGTCCAAAATAAAAACCTTAAATCTAAAATAAGAAATCAAAGCCAATATTTCTAAAATTCCGAATATGATTATACTTTTTATTTCAAAAGGGTTTTCTTTTAATTTAGATAATCTTTCACGATAAGAAATAAAAAACAAAATTAATACAAAGAAACCAACCTTTGCCAAATCAACAAGGTAAAACGGAGTTAGGTAAAACGGAATTTTTGTGCTTGTAGATATTCCAATAGTTAAAATTTGAATTGCTAAAAATAACCCGACAAAAACCCCTGTCTTAATCAAAAATTGTTTAAATCCTTTTTCTATTTTCATTTTAATTTTTTCTGTTGTAAAACTGCCTTATTGAAAGAAAGACAATAACAAGAATAACTGCAAAAATCTTATATCCAAAAGAACAAAACTCACTGCTTTGTTTACACATAAAATTAATAACAAAAAGAAGAAAAATTATCCCAATAACACCGATTATTAAATTCTCCGTCAGCAAACTATTTTTTTGTTTATTCTTCATAATTAAATAAGGATATTTGTATTTATATGCTTTCTCCTCCAATTCCTAAAACTCGAACAAAAATAAATCAAACTAGTAATTCCAACCCCAATCATCCAACCAAACCCAATTCCCATTAATCCTTTATCTATCAATAAATAAACACTTATAAGTATTAATATAGCTCTTATTATATTCATAAAAACTTTTTCTTTTATTCTCTTTTTTATGTTGAGAATTCCTATAAACACAGCATTCACCCCAACAAAAACCCCGCTAACAGCAACAATCTGCAAGAATTTAAATCCCCCTGTTGCATACTCTTTCCCAAAAGCCAATAAAATTAAATCCCCAAATAAAACAACAACAATTATGGCAGGAATCATAATCAATGCAATAATTTTCACAGCTTTCTTAACCTGCTCCTTTAATTTCCCCTCATCATAACTTCCCTCTGCAAACAAACTCTGAGTTGTTGCTCCTGGAATCACAAACAACAAACCTGCAATCATCATAGCCATATAATAATAAGCAGTTGTCTCGGGACCAATCATGTTTGTTATCATCAGTGGAAGAACCATTAATGGCAGACCTCCGATAAATCCTGCAACATAATTTCCAAAACTATACTGCCCTATATGCTTGATTATTGAATCATAGCAGACAAATCTTGGTTTATATTCAAATTTCTTTATCAGGATAAATAAACTAAAGCAAAATCCAATAAAAACAGTAATCATCCATGA
>JAHIOZ010000049.1 GCA_018894995.1 Patescibacteria group bacterium
CTCCGAAGTTCGCGAAGACAAAAAGCAGAGCTTTTGTCACAACGGATTTTGCTCCGCAAAATCCGTCAACAAACTTTTGCTTCACAAAAGTTTGCCTCCTTGCCTCCGCGGGCTTGATACTTACTACTTACTACTTTATACTTATTCACATGGAAGATAAAAATAAAATCACTTATTTTGCTGAGACTGATTTTAGAAATAAAAAAACTCATTTTGGAATAAAAGCGTCTGATAGATTGCGTCATGTCTATATTATTGGAAAAACAGGAATGGGAAAATCCACACTTCTGGAAAATATGGCAGCGCAAGATGTTTTGAATGGGAATGGAGTTTGTTTTATTGACCCACACGGTTCGGCGGTTGATACTTTGCTTGATTATGTGCCGGAAAACAGGGTGGATGATGTTGTTTACTTTTCTCCTGCGGATGTTAATTTTCCAATTGCTTTTAATGTGATGGAAGATGTTAGTCCAGACAAAAGAAATCTTATTGCACAAGGATTACTTTCTTCTTTTAAGAAAATTTGGGGGGAAGAAACTTTTTCGGATAGGATGGAACATATTTTAAACAATACTCTTTTGGCTCTTTTGGAATACCCTGATTCAACAATGCTTTCAATCCCAAGAATTTTTATTGACACGGATTTTCAAAAGGATGTTATCAAACATATTACAGATCCTTCGGTTAAAAATTTCTGGGCAAAAGAATATGCTTCTTGGGATGACAGATATCGAAAAGATGCTTATTCGGCTGTTTTGAACAAAGTAGGACAATTTACCTCTAACCCGGTTATTCGAAATATTGTTGGTCAGCCAAAATCAACTTTTGATTTTAGAAAGTTGATGGATGAAAAGAAAATTCTTTTGGTTAATCTTTCCATTGGTCAAGTTGGTGAATCAAATGCCAATCTTTTGGGCTCAATGATGACAACAAAAATTTTCTTGGCTGCAATGAGTCGCGCCGATTCGTCAAAAGATGAGTTGTCTAAACTCCCCGAATTTTATTTATATATTGATGAATTTCAAAATCTTGCTAATGATTCTTTCGCTGACATTCTTTCGCAAGCAAGAAAATATAAGTTGGCTTTGACTATGGCTCACCAGTATGTTGAGCAGATGCCTGAAAAGGTTCGGTCGGCGGTATTTGGAAACGTGGGGACGACCATCGCTTTCAGAATAGGTTCTTTTGATGCGGAAATATTTGAAAAAGAATTTTCCCCTGTTTTCTTTTCTGATGATTTGGTGAACTTGGATAAATTTCAAATTTATTTAAGATTGATGATTGATGGCGCCGGCTCAGCTCCTTTTTCAGCTCTCACTCTTCCCCCAATTAAAAAACAAGCAGTTTCTTTCAGAGAGGAGGTTTTTGAAGCTTCACGAAAGCAGTTTGCCAGACCAAAAGAAGGAGTGGAAAAAGAGATTTATGATTGGAATGAAAAGAATTTTAAAGTTGTCGTCCCAAAAAGGGAGCCAATAAAAAGAGAACAGGAAATGGAACCTAAAAAACAAGAAAGAGTTACCGTAAAAACCGAGAGGGTCAAAACTTCATCCGGAACATTTAAATCAAAGCCGACGGAATACAGAAAAAACCTCAGCAATCAGCGGAGTATAATAAAAAAAGCACAATTACCGGAGGAAAAACCAGCTTTGGAAGGATTGAGGTCTTTGAAAGAGGCATTGGACGAGGTTATGAAAAATATTGAACCGGTTAATTTGAATCAAGAACAAAAAAGGGAAGTGATAAAAAAACAAGTTGTTTTAAATAAAGAAATTCAGACTGAAAACAGAAGTAAGTTGAAGGAAGCTTTAGCTGGCGTTGCAAAAGATATTGAAACAGAGAAGGAGCAAAAAGAGGAAGTTGCAAAAACAGAAAAAAAAGAAAAAGGAGCCAAGAAAATTGATTTTCTTGAAGACAAACCAAAAGAGGTTTCCGAAGAGTTGTTGAAAGAAATTCTGAAATAAAATTGAGGACTTTCTTTTTTCAAAAGCAAATCCTTTTAAATTAAAAGAATAAATAACGACGAACAATTGCCGGATCGCCACACTTCCCCGTTTTGCTCCGAAGTTCGCGAAGACGAAATGACGAAGGCATTTCGTCGACGGATTTTTCGAAGAAAAATCCGTCTTCGCGAGCATGACACCATTTTTTAGTTTTTTGAAAAACTTTGTTTTTCAAAAAACTAAAAAATGGTGTCATGCGTGGCGATCCAGACTAACTGTTCGTTTGTTAACACGAAACGATATTTAAAAATGCAAACAGGAATTCAAAATTTAAAAACAAAAACAAATTTACTCTGTAAATTTGTTTTTGTTTTTTTAATTTGGGCAAATACGACAAACGCTCAAATTGTAATAAATGAGATTATGTATGATCCTGATGGTCCTGATACCGGAAGAGAATGGATAGAGATTTGGAACGATGACAATGAGTTATTTAATATAGAGGGTTGTTTATTTTTTGATGAAGAAAAAGAACAAGAAAAGAAACATTACATAAGGTTAGTTGATGAAAAAACTTTTGATTTTTTGATTCCTGCTGGCTCTTATGCGGTTATTATTGATAACCCGGATAAATTTTTTGTTGATTACCCAAATTTTTCCGGAATTGTTTTTGACAGCTCTTTTTCCTTAATTAATTCTAAAGAAATTTTATCTATAAAAGATAGTGATTTAAATATTATCAATAGTATAAAATATTCCTCTGATTGGGGAGCTAACGGCGACGGAAATTCTCTGCAATTAATTGATGGAAATTGGGTTGCTTCAACTCCAACTCCCGGATTTGCGAACAGTGAAAGCAAAGACCAACAAGAGCAATCAGAAGAATCTCTCAGTGCTCCGGTTACTGTGGAATCTTCTGGTGGTTCGGTTATTGGGACAGCAAACAATACGACAAGTCGTGTCAATTTTGATGATTATAAAATTTACGCAAATGCAGGCAATGACAAAATTGTTTCAGTTGGAGCGCTTGTGGAATTCAGAGGATTTGCTCTTGGTGTAAAAAAAGAACCTTTGTTAGGCGCTCGTTATTTGTGGACTTTTGGTGACGGAACAATTCAGGAAGGGCAAAACATAACTCATTTTTATAAATATCCGGGAGATTATGTCGCAGTGCTGAATGTTTCTTCCGGGGAATATGTTGCGAGTGACAGAGTGTTGATTAAGGTGGTGTCGGCGAATATTGTTATTTCAAAAGTTGATGTGAGTGATAATTTTGTTGAATTGTTTAACCGGTCAGAAAACGAATTAAATTTATCCAGTTGGAGAATTTGTTCCGGCACCGAATGTTTTGTTTTGCCAAAGGACACAATAATTCTTCCCAATAAAAAAGTTATTTTTTCTTCGCAAATAACAGGATTGAATTTTTTTGATACCAATAATGTTTTTTTATCATATCCGAATGGGGAAGTGTTGAGTAAATATAGTGACGCTGTTGTTTCTGCGGAGAGTGTTGATGGGGGAAATAAAATAACAGTTCAGACAGAAATAAATCCTAAATCCGAAACACTAAATTCAAAACAAATTCAAAATTCAAATCTTCAAAATACAAAATCAGAACCAGAACCGGAAAAAAATATTGTTGATAATAAAGACAACGAAAATCAACTGGCGTTGGTTGGAGCCGGTGTCGGTGCGGGGAAAAATGATGGCGGTTTGTTAAACAAATGGACTTTTTCTCTTGCCGGGCTTATACTGGTTTCAACAACAAGCGTTTTATTTTTGAGGGGTTTTGACAGTGATTTGGTTGAAAAAAGCGAAGAAAACGAGGATTTTCAGCTAAAACCCGATGATTTTAAGATAATATAACCACTTACACTTGTTGAGTTCATACGATTAATGGATAATTACCAGACTGCAAGACGATAAAAAAACCCCGCTGGATTGTTTACCCGCACACTTTTTTAAAAGTGTTTTCGGGTCGCGACTCTGGGTGAAATTTTGGCGTCTAAAATGGA
>JAHIOZ010000050.1 GCA_018894995.1 Patescibacteria group bacterium
AAGTTGAAAGTTGAAAGTTTAAATTCCACTTTATTCACGTGATACCTATTGACACCTTCTGACACTTCTATATTATTAAAGAATAAATTATTAATTTCGAAAAATTATTACTTAAATATTATGGAAAAAAATAAAGTGGCACTAATAACTGGGATAACGGGACAAGATGGCTCTTACCTTGCTGAGTTTCTTTTGGAAAAAGGTTATGAGGTTCATGGTATCAAGCGTCGTTCATC
The DNA here is from genome assembly GCA_018894995.1 of Patescibacteria group bacterium. Classification (GTDB taxonomy): domain Bacteria; phylum Patescibacteriota; class Minisyncoccia; order Phycocordibacterales; family UBA12079; genus UBA12079. The sequence goes on from JAHIOZ010000050.1 coordinate 237, forward strand.
ATCTTTTAATACAGGAAGAATTGAACATATTTATCAAGACCCCCACGACAAAGAAAAAAAATTAATTCTCCATTTTGGAGATCTTACTGACTCTACAAATATAATTAAAATAATCAAAGAGGTTCAACCAGACGAAATTTACAATCTAGCCGCTCAAAGTCATGTAAAAGTATCTTTCGAAACGCCAGAATATACAGGCAACTCGGATGCCTTAGGCACACTAAGAATACTGGAAGCAATTAGATTACTCGGACTCGAAAATAAAACTAAATTTTATCAAGCTTCAACTTCAGAAATGTTTGGTTCTACTCCCCCACCACAAAACGAACAAACTCAATTTCATCCACGCAGTCCATACGGAGCGGCTAAAGTTTATTCTCATTGGATAACTGTAAATTACAGAGAGGCTTACAATATTTTTGCTGTCTCAGGAATATTATTTAACCACGAATCCCCAAGAAGAGGCGAAACTTTTGTAACAAAAAAAATAACTGCAGCGGTCACTCGAATAAAATTAGGACTAAAAGAAAAACTATACCTAGGTAATTTAAATGCTAAAAGAGATTGGGGGCACGCAAAAGATTATGTGGAAGCTATGTGGTTAATGTTGCAACAAGACAAACCGGAAGATCTTGTGATTGCAACAGGCAAACAATTTTCTGTCCGTGATTTTTGTAATGCCGTATTTAAAGAATTAAAAATGGAAATAGATTGGCAAGGAACAGGATTAGAAGAAAAAGGAATTAATAAAAAAACAGGGGAAATTATTGTGGAGATAGACCCAAGATATTTCAGACCAACAGAAGTTGAGTCATTATTAGGAGACCCGACAAGAGCCAAAGAAAAACTCAACTGGGAAGCAAAAATAAGTTTTGAAGAATTGGTAAAAGAAATGGTTCAATATGATTTAAAAGAAGCAGAAAAAGAAATCTACACCAAACAATTTCAAAAATAAAAATAATTATAATGGATAAAAATTCAAAAATATATGTAGCAGGACATAAAGGACTTGTGGGTTCAGCTATAGTGAGACACCTTCAAAAAGAAGGTTACAAAAACTTGGTTCTAAAAACTAGGCAGGAATTGGATTTGCTGGATGAAAAAGCAGTTGCCACATTCTTCGAAAAAGAAAAACCTGAATTTGTATTTTTAGCAGCAGCTAAAGTTGGTGGTATTATGGCGAATAGTAATTTTCCTGCGGATTTTATTTATCAAAATCTTAAAATTCAAAATAACATTATTCATAATGCTTATTTAAACAATGTAAAAAAATTATTGTTTTTAGGAAGCTCTTGCATTTATCCCAAGGAATCCCCTCAACCGATAAAAGAAGAATATTTATTGACAAGCTCATTGGAACCAACCAACAAAGCTTATGCTATAGCAAAAATTGCAGGAATGGTAATGTGCGAATCATACAACAAACAATACGGAACAAATTTTATTTCTGTAATGCCAACAAATTTATACGGAATAAACGATAATTTTGACTTGAAAAACTCTCATGTGATGCCAGCTTTAATTAGAAAATTTCATGAAGCTAAAATAAACAATCTTAGTGAAATTATCGTCTGGGGAGACGGTTCTTCTTTAAGAGAATTTTTACATGTTGATGACTTAGCAGATGCATGTATTTATGCTATGAATAATTATAAACTGGAAAACTTTGGTGATTTCTTAAATATTGGCACTGGTGAAGATATATCCATTAAAGAATTGGTTGAAAAAATTAAAAACATAGCCGGCTTCAAAGGAAAAATAAAATGGGACACATCAAAACCAAACGGAACTCCCAGAAAATTATTAGACGTATCAAAATTACACAGTATTGGATGGAAACATAAAATAGATTTAGATGACGGGATTAAAGACACATATGAGTGGTACAAAGAAAATACAAAAGTTTAATAACAGCTACAAGATTTTCCCCAATTATTTGCTTGACCCTTATTGACACCTTTTGACACTTGTATATAATAAAGAGATAAACATACAAATATACAAATTATACGAATGATACAAATAAATACGAATACTGAAAGTTAATATTTTATAAAATTTGTAAACTCCGCTATATGGTACAAGAAATAAAACAAAATGCAGTGTATACTACTCTGGAAACACAGGAGTTATTGAAAATCAGTAACAGCACTATTAAGCGTATGCTGAAAAGTGGTTTGATAAAAGCTAACAAAGTTGGCGGACAATATAGGATTATGGGAAAAGAAATTCTCCGCCTAGTCTCCCCCGAACTTGAGAAAGAAGCGACAAAATCATATCTCGGGTTAAAAAAGAAAGTGGTGGATAAAATTAACAAATGGTAGAGAATCAGTGAAAAGTTAATAAAGTAGAAAGTGACGAATTTTGACTCTGCCAAAATTCACAAAATATGTATAAAATCAAAAAATAACAAAATTAAAATATGAAAATAGAAAAATTTGAAGATATAATATCATGGCAAAAAGCGGAGGTTTTAACCACAGAAATTTATGAAGGATTAAAAAACTGTAAAGATTTTGGATTTAGAGACCAGATTCAAAGAGCTTCTGTATCAATAATGAATAACATAGCTGAAGGGTTTGAAAGACATGGAAACAAAGAATTTAAACATTTTCTATTTATTTCAAAAGGTTCATGCGGAGAAGTCAGGTCAATGTTATATTTAACAAATAAACTTGGATATCTAAACAAGGAAAAAACTAACGAATTGCAAAATTTAACAACCGATATTTCAAAATTACTGTCAGGATTTATAAAAACTTTATAACTTTAAGAACTTTATAAACTTTCAACTTTATGAACTTAACTACAATTCGACCTAAAAAAACTTTCAGCTGGAATGATTTCAGAGAAATCTGGCAATACAAAGAATTGCTATATTTTTTTACATGGAAAGATTTTAAGGTTAGGTACAAACAAACTGCCATCGGAATTCTTTGGGCTATTTTTCAACCATTTATAACAATGATAGTGTTTAGTGTTTTTTTTGGGAAACTTGCTCAAATGCCTTCCGATGGAATTCCTTATCCAATATTTGTTTACACAGGTCTTTTATTTTGGCAATTCTTTTCTTCCTCCCTTTCAGAAACAAGCAACTCTTTAATTGCAAATGCAAATATAGTTACAAAAGTATATTTCCCTCGATTAATTTTACCGATATCAGGTGTTATAACTAAATTTGTTGATTTTTTTATTGCATCAATAATATTAGTAGGAATGATGGTCTACTATGGATATGTTCCAAATTTATCAGGATTATTTATTTTACCGCTACTTTTAGTAATAACATTTATGGCAGCTATCGGAGGAGGTCTTTTTCTTGCTTCAATCAATGTTAAATATCGTGATGTTAGATATGCTCTACCTTTTTTTATTCAAATGCTTCTTTTTGTAACACCTGTTATTTATCCAGCTAGCATCGCAGGAAAATATTCTTGGCTTCTAGCAATAAATCCAATGACAGGAGTTATAAAAGCGG
>JAHIOZ010000051.1 GCA_018894995.1 Patescibacteria group bacterium
CCTTTGAACTTGGACTCTTTGTCTCTTTGACCCTTGGAAACTTTAACGAAAGTTGAAGTTCCCAAGGGTTTTTTGTTTTTGTAATTTACCTAAGTATTTTTGTGTTAACGAATTTTGGTTGTCGTTGTTTTAAATTACTCCTTTTGTTTTTGTTTGAATAATTTAAAGAGGAGACAAGAAAAAAACTTCCGAGCCATTGGTTATACAAAAAAATCCGCCTATGGCGGATTTTTTACTACAAACTACAAACTACTCACTACCAACTAGTTTAATATTCTCGAATGGATACTTGAGCATCAATCTTCTTAATCAAATCTAACACAACCGAAACAACAATCAACAAAGCGGTACCGCCAATTGCAAACGAAGCAATCCCTGTAATACCTTGCATAATCAAAGGGAGAACAGCAATAAATCCTAAAAATGAAGCTCCGACCAATGTAATTCTTGTCAAAACTTTTGCAATATAAAATGAAGTTGATTGTCCTGGTCTAACCCCCGGGATGAAAGCCCCGCTTCTTTGTAAATTAGTTGAAATTGATTCTGGGTCAAACGTAATCGCGGTGTAGAAATAAGTAAACAAGAAAACCAAAAGGAAATAAAATATTGCATAAAACCAACCATTTGCTAAAATTCCCAAAACAAAATCTGAAATTTTTACAATAACTGCATTATTTACATTACTTAAAAAACTAAAAATCATTTGGGGAAACAATAAAATAGAAAGTGCAAAAATAATAGGAATAACTCCGGCTTGATTTAATCTCAAAGGCAAATAAGTTGAAACTCCTCCATAAACTTTCATTCCTCTAACTCTCTTAGAATAATTTATTGGGATTGGTCTTTCGGCTTCTGTCACAATGACAACTCCGGCAACAATAACAATTGCTACCAACAAGAAACCCAGATAAGCAGGAATTTGTGAAATATCAAATGAGAAAATAAGTTGACTGATAGTTGTTGGTAAACCGGCAACAATTCCGGCAAAAATTATAATAGAAACTCCATTTCCAATGCTGAACTCTGACATCAATTCACCAATCCAAACTAACAAAATAGAACCGGCGACTATAACAGAAATATTTATCAACATTTCAAAACTGCTTAAGGTTTCTATAATGCCTTGGTTATGCAACAAAGTAAGAAATCCATAACCTTGAATAATTCCCAAAGGAACTGTCAAAAGTCTTGAATATTGACTTATTTTTTTTCTTCCGGCTGCCCCTTCCTCATGATACATTTGCTTCAATTTTTCTGACATCATTGTCATCAATTGCATAATAATGGAAGCTGTAATATAAGGGCCAACTCCAAGCATTATAATAGACAGGCTGGACAAACCACCTCCTGAAAATATGTTCATCAAACCAAAAAATTGATTATTTGAAAAAAATTCTTGCAATTTAAAAGCATCCACTCCCGGAATAGGGATTGCCGCCAACAATCTAAACAAAACCAAAAAACCCAACAAGTAAATAAGTCTATTTCTTAGATTTTTGTCGTTTATTATTAATTTGATTTTGTTTAAAAAATTCATAAATTTAGCATTTAGGGTTTAGGGTTTAGGTTTATGTTTATTAAATTTGTCTAACAAATTTTATTTATGACGATTAATGCTGGATTGCCACACCTCTCCGCTACGGCTACGAGGCTCGCAATGACGAACTGCCTTTGGCAGTTCGTCCGAGACGAATTTTGGCTTTAGCCAAAATTCGTCACTTACTACTTATTACTTATTACTTTATCGTTCCTCCCGCTTTTTCAATCTTTTCTTTTGCTGTCACAGAAAAAGCAAAACCTTTAAAATTCAATTTTTTTGTTATTTCTCCTGTTCCCAAAATTTTCATTGCCGGAACTTTACCGTCCTTTCTTGCAACAACTTTTTTAGAAATTAAAGTTTTAGGGTTAACACTTTCCCCATTTTCAAAAACCTCGTTTAAAATTCCCAAATTAACCGGTGTGGGATTTGTTTTAAAAGACTTAAATCGATAACCTCTTAACTTAGGCAACCTTTTAATTGTGTCCCTGATTTCAGGTCTTCCGCTGTTACCAGTTCGAGCATTCTGCCCTTTGTGTCCTTTCCCGGAAGTTTTTCCTCTTTTACCTCCGCGACCGACTTTTATACTGGTTTTGTTATTTTTATTCTTTTTTATTTGATGAATTTGCATAATTGTTTTTTTAGGGTTTAGGATGTAGCGTTTAGGGTGTAGTTTTTAAAAAATCAAAGATTTTTCTTGAATGAATTTTGCCGAAGGTAAAATTCATTCACTATAAGCTAAACTCTAAACCTTATACGCTTTTAAATTCTGACAAAGCCTTTATCGCTACTTTGGCATTATTCAATTTATTCTTGCTTCGTGACAAAATTTTTCCTCCAACTTCTGTAATTCCCGCCAATTCCAATACATTTCTAACGGAGCTACCTGCCACCACACCTCTGCCTTTCGCTGGTCTAATAACAACTTCGGAAGAACAATATTTTGCCTTTACTTCATAAGGAATTGACATATCTTTAGTCAATTTTAATTTAATCATATTTTTCTTAGCGTCTCTCATTGCTTTTTCAATACCCAAAGCTGTATCGGAAGCTTTTCCAATTCCAACCCCAACGGAACCTTTTTTATTTCCAAGAATCATAGCTACACTGAAACTAAATCTCCTACCTCCTTTCACAACACGCGTAACCCTTCTAATATCAATGATTTTTTGGTCAAATTCAGGCTTTGGTCTTTCAAATTTTGAACGATTGCTTCTTGCTCTAATATTCTTTTTAAATGCACCTTTAGGGGCGTATGTCCCTCTCGCTTTTTTAGGATCAGGAGTTGTTGTTTTAGAATCTTTAACAACAACTGGAACAGCTTCAGTTTTAATTTCTTCTGAAACCTCTGTATTATTCTTTTTTGTTTCTATTGTTTCTGTCATAATATTTTTCTTATGAGCGAAGCGAATTAGAAAAATCAGATTTGTTCTTCAATAATTTTTTAAACTAAAATTTTAA
>JAHIOZ010000052.1 GCA_018894995.1 Patescibacteria group bacterium
AATCTCCTCCACTTTTCCTTCATTTTCAAAACGCAACATATCAATATTATTTTTTAATTCGTCAATTTTTGTTTGTTGGGCTAACAGTGTTCTTTGAACCTGCTCGTCTTTTATAATTATTTCATTTTTGTATTCAATATATTTTAAAATCCCAACATAAAAACCGCCAATTATAATCACGGACAAAATTGCAATAGACCCAAACAAAATTTTAGAATTATTTAACATTGTTGTTATGCTTACACATAAGTATAACAACAATTATTTTGAAAACAAAACGAAAGCGAAGAATTATGAATTAAGAATAACGAATTATGATTTAAAAATTTAATACAGTTAAACTTTTAAAAGCCTCGCTACGGCGAGGCTTTTACAAATAGAAATCTTTTTTACTTTACTCTGTTCTCTTTTTCTTCAATCTTTTCCGCTGGATACGTGATTCAGGATTTGAGATTCCTTTATCCCCTCCCTATCACCCCTCTTACTGAGGTCTGGCAAATATGAAGTTTGCAATTCCATACCCACTTCACCTCAAGCCGGTTACCGCCGGGCGCGTACGGGGGAATCAATTCAGAGAACCTTTTCCTACCTATATAATAACATACCCACACCGAAAGTCAATAGGCAAAGATGTAACCATTCACACTTGTTGAATTCATACGATTATAAAAATTACTCTGGACTGTCGCGCTATCGCTCGCGGAGACGGATTTTCCAAAGGAAAATCCGTCAACGAAACGAACGAAAAGCTTCGCTTTTCGTCGTCGTTTTCTGCGTTTTTCTGCGTCCAGTCTGCGTGAGTCCGCGCTAAAAAATTAAAAAATAAAAAGCGTCAATTTTTTCAAAAAAATTGACGCTTTTTATTTTTAAATTTTTTAGATTATTTGCGTTTTCCGACTTTTCGTCTTCTAACAATAAACTGATTTGAATATTTCTTTGGTGTTCTTGTTTTTTGTCCTTTCCCTGTTGGCTTGCCCCATTTACTTTTAGCTCTTCTCAATCCTCGTCCTGACTTTCCTTCTCCACCTCCGTATGGGTGGTCAACCGGATTCATAGCACTACCTCTGACTGTTGGTCTGATACCCATCCATCGTGACCTGCCCGCTTTTCCGATAACAACCAATTTATGTTCATCATTTGAAACTTCACCAACTGATGCCCAAGCCGTATCAATTACTTTTCTGATTTCGGTTGAAGGCATTTTTAAATGAGTATAACCGGCATCCTGAGCGACAACTTCCGCATAATTTCCGGCTGATCGCGCAATTTTTGCACCGCTCTGCGGTTTTAATTCAACATTGTAGACAAAGGTACCAACGGGAACATTTCTTAAAATTAATCTGTTTCCCGCTTTCAAAGGAGCCTTTTCAGAAACAATAATTTCATCGCCAACTTTTACGGTTTTTGGAGTAAGAATATATCTTCTTTCTCCGTCGTTATAACAAATCAAAGCAATAAAACCTGAACGATAAGGATCGTATTCAATGGTTTCCACTTTTGCAGGAACATCAATTTTATTATATTTAAAATCTATTTGTCGGTATCTTCTTTTGTGTCCGCCTCCTTTGTGTCTAGTGGTAATTCTACCGAATGAGTTTCTTCCGACTCCTCTTTTTCCTCCTTTAACTAAAGCCTTAAGCGGTTCAGAAGCAGTCAAAAAATCTCGGTAATTGATACCGGTCATATGTCTTCTTGATGGTGTTGTTGGTTTGTTTGTTTTCATAATATTTTATTTTCCTTCGTCAAATAAAATCGCGGACTCACGCAGACTAAACGCAGAAATACGCAGAATTTCACGACGATGCAATAATTTTCAGCTATTGCGAACTTTAATTGATAATTTGACTAGGGTATAGCGTATAGGGTTTAGGGTATAGAAATAAAAAACTAAAGTTTTTTATTTTAATTTAAGAAAATTTCCAAAGGAAATTTTCTTTCACTACACGCTAACCCCTATAACCCTAAACCCTCTTCTAATTTACTTCTATTTTGTCTCCTTTTTTCAGATATACAAAGGCCTTCTTTCCTCCTTTCTTAACCCCCCTTCTCCCTCTTGAAACCACTCTTTTTGAAGGAACTTGGGTAACATTAATTTTTATGGCATCAACTTTGTAAATATCTTTAATAGCTTTTTTAATTTGAACTTTATTGGAACTAGTTGCCACATCAAAAACATAAACATTTTCTGTCGCTTTATCAGAAGATTTTTCTGTGACTCTTGGGTTCAAAAGAATACTTTCTGATTTACCAATATTATTTTTTATATCTGAAGTTTTCATTTTTTAGTTGGTAGTGGGTAGTTTGTAGTGAGTAGTAAAATTTTGCTTCGCAAAATTTTTATTTCACCTTTATTTTTTTACTGATATTTTACCCGATAATAATTCAAGACTTTTTTCCGGATTTTCAATAACTAAATATTTATTATTCAACAAATTTAAAATGTTTAAATTTCTGGTTTCGCCTATTTGAATATTTCCGAAATTACTAAAACTTTTAACAACATTTTCTTTTGTCTCACCTAAAGCAATAAACGATGAATTTTTCTTTTTTGAAACCATAGTTTCAAAACCTTTCACTAAACTGAATGATGATAAAATTTCTTTAGCATCCTTTGTTTTGGCTTCTTTCATATCAAAATTATCAACAAAAAGAATTTCTCCATCTTTTAATTTTTGTGACAAAACTGTAAACAAAGCTTTGGCACTCATTTTTTTATTTATTTTTTTGGTATAATTTTTTTCGTTGGTTGGTCCAAAAGTAATTCCTCCTCCTCTCCAAATCGGAGAACGGCTGGAACCATGTCTGGCTCGTCCTGTTCCTTTTTGTCTCCATGGCTTTTTACCTCCACCGCTGACTTCGCCTCTGTCTTTGGTATGAGAAATTGGACTTCTACTGTTAGACATCATAGAAACCATAACTTGATGCACCAAATCATTATTCCAAGACAAACCAAAAATACCTTCCGGTAATTCTACCTTTCCTGCTTCTTTTCCTTTTTGATTGTAAATTTTAGATTCCATAATAAATTAGTTAAAAGTTTGTAAAGTTTGTAAAATTTATAAAGTCATTAACTTTACAAACTTTTAACTTTATAAACTTCTTATTTCTACCAATGTTCCCCTTCTTCCCGGAACGGCACCTCTTATCAAAATTTGATTGTTAACTTTATCAATTTGAACGATTTTCAAATTCTTAACGGTTATTCTGTCACTTCCCATTCTTCCCGCCATTCTCATTCCTTTAAAAACTCTTTGCGGACCGGTTGATCCGATTGACCCCGGTTTTCTTTCGCTGTGTTTTTGTCCGTGGGTACGAGGCCCTCCTGCGAAACCATGTCTTTTCACAACTCCTTGAAAACCTTTTCCTTTGCTTATGGCAGAAACTGTAACTTCATCACCTTCTTTAAAAACAGAAACATCCATTTTGTCTCCCACTTTAGCATCACCGTCATTATCAAATTCTCTCACAGTTCTGAAATTACCAAGATCTTTCAAATGTCCTTTTTCAGCTTTATTTATATTCTTGGCGTTTTTCTCTCCAAAACCAACCTGAACGGATTTGTAACCATCTTTTTCATTTTCTTTAACTTGAGTTACAGTAATAGGCCCCGCATTTATAACGGTAACAGGATAGACAAGACCCTCTTTATCAAAGACCTGTGTCATTTTTTCTTTTGTTCCTAAGATAAACATACCAATATACGAATGATGCAAATTATACGAATAAATACGAATACTAAACGAAATGAATTCAGTAAAAACAAAAAAGGCTCCCACCTTTTTTAATAACTTATAGTATTTTACACAAATTAAATAAAAAATCAAGTGAAAATTGATTTTTAAAAAATTGATTTTTGCGGGAGGTTGCAGACCAGACGCAAAAACGATGAATTTCTAATTTCCAATTTCTAATAAAATTTCAAATTCAAAAATAATTAAAAAACTAATTTTGTATTTTAAATTATTCATCCAAAAACAATGGAGTAATTTAAAACAACGACAACCAAAATTCGTTAACACAAAAATACTTAGGTAAATTACAAAAACAAAAAACCCTTGGGAACTTCAACTTTCGTTAAAGTTTCCAAGGGTCAAAGAGACAAAGAGTCCAAGTTCAAAGG
>JAHIOZ010000053.1 GCA_018894995.1 Patescibacteria group bacterium
TTTAAAACGATATTACTTTTATATAAATGGAATAGAATTACTTCGCCGTTTTAATAATAATTTATAAATATAAAGTTATGGATGAGAATAAACCTAGCCGTATGTATTTATTTGTAGCAGGTGTTGTGAGCTCTGTTATTTTATTATGGTTAGCTAATTTACATGAAAATTTAGGAGTAATAGTCGGCTATATAGGTTAGATTATTCCCGTGGCTTTTTTCCATGGAGCTTTTACTGGAGAATAGTTTTTAAAAAAATAATACAATTATATGAATTATCTTCTTTTAATCATAGTGGCAATAGCAGGAATCATCATCGGAAGTTATTTTTCCTCCTACGCTAAAGCTTCGGCGGACAGGAGTGTTGGGTTGATTTTCGGGCAAGCAAAGAAAAAACAAGAAAACAAAGAAAAAATTCTAGAGTTTTTTGGGAGTAACCCGAAAATAACTAATGATGATGTTGAGAAATTATGTAATGTTTCAAATGCTACCGCCGAAAGATATCTAGATCAACTGGAGAAAGAAGGAAAACTTATCCAACACGGAAAAATCGGCACAGATGTATTTTACACCTTAAAATAAGGTTACTTTAATCGATTAACTCAACGAGTTGAGTTAATTGGTTAAAAAACAAAACACCTCAAATTGAGGTGTTTTGTTTGGAAGGTGTCGCTTTTCAATCGTAATTTTTTTGAAATATAAATCAGATTTTTCTGCAATATCAATAATTTCTCTTTTCAAGCAAACTCTATTTAAACCAGCAACTTTTCCATTTACCTTTTTTTAGCTTTTTCTCTTTGAGATAAAGCACTGGCTGCAGTTATTTTGGCTGACTTGTTTGTTTTATCGCTTCTCAATTGTTTTGAAGCAATTTTTGCAACCCTTAAACTAGTTTTTTTCTTTGCCATTATTTTAATATAAATTAATTACTAAAATATAAAAAGTTCGACTAATTCTCTCTATATAACTCTGATGTTATCATCGCTTTTATCAAAATATATTGTGGATAGTAACTTATGAAATAAAAAAATCAAAATGTAAAATTGTGCTAAAATTTAACTATGCTCACCAGAAGAAAAACAAACCAATAAAAATGAGGGATTTTAGGTCAATATAAAACATAAATTATATGAACCAACAAATAAAAAACACACAATTTAGTTTTGATGGTAAAAAACTCGTCGTATCAGAGGATTTAATGCCAATTTTTAGTTTCCTTATGGAAATTGAAAAAGAAATTAACTATTTTATGAAGTTTAATAAAAAGTTAGAAAAAATTAAATCTGGGTATAAAGAAATTCTTAATTTTGCAGAATTTCTTTCAAAAAAAGTTGTTGAGAATAAGATAGATTTTGAATATAATTTACCAAAAAATATTTTAGGAACAATAGATGAGTTTGCTCCCTATTTTCCGTTACGTTCTCAAATTATAATTTTATTTGCTAACATAGAAGTTCTTTTATGTTTAAGTATTGCTTATAATAACGAAAATAGTGATAAAAAATTTGTTATCAATAATGCTATGAACTCAGCTGCTGTGAATAATTTTCTGAATGATTATTTCTTAACAGAAAAAAATCTTTGGTATAAAGAAAATAAAAAGAGAGCGTCAAAAATCAAATCGGAAGATTTCAGGAGACTTAGAAATTCGCTTACTCATTTTTTTTCATTAGACAAGAAAATTACCTTGACCCCTGATTTACTAAAATATAAATCACTTGAAATGGAAAAAATTATAGAAAAAAGTGGCAAGTGTCCGCCCGTCTCTTTATCACCAGAAGATATTTTTGAAATGATAAGAGGTGCATCTAAGATAATGATGGAAGAATGGAATAATGATTACGTAACAAATCCTGTTGCCTTTCAAAATAAGATTAACGCAGTAAAAAGTATAATCAAGAAAAATGGGGCGATGATTATTCAAAATAAAGATTTTAAAATAAAATAAAAAAGATTTAATTTTATGTAAAATTATTTGACGATAAGGAATAATTTTGTTATATTTATGAGCGTAAAAGAAGCCTATGGTTGGCTTTAATTTGTCCTTTGAGTAATCATACTCTCAACCCGTTTTCAGTGGAGGTAATCACAATGACCGTAAAAACCAAAAAGGTTGTCGTTCCGTCGCAGGAACAGAGGGTTGCGGTTCTCGGTCCTTTCAAAAAGGATAAACAAACGGCTGATTGCAAGTGTTATACGTCTTGCACTCGCTGTGCTTAATTTCCGAGAAATTCGCAAAAACATCAAACGAGGAGGTCGGTAAGACCTCCTTTATTTTTTCACAAAATATTAAGGAGAATGTTATGTATCGTATTTCAAGATGGTGTAAGTTTTTTGAAAAAGGAAATGTTGTTGCGGTTTTTAACTCTTTAACTTTTGACCTACTTTTTCTTGATGGAGAGGTAGGTGATAAATTGAAAGATTTATCAAATTCTGTTTTGAGCGAATTGTCTATTCGTAAAATTATCGGAGACGAAATCTTTGATTTGTTGAAAGATAATTCTTTGATTGTTTCTGATGTAGAAAATGATTTAGACAAATTATTTTCACTCAGAAGCGAAATGGAAAAAGAAGTTAAGTTGAATATGCTTTATCTTCTCTTAACCGATGGTTGTAATTTGAGGTGTCGTTATTGTTTTGAAGATACCCCTAAGACATCAGGTGTGTTTATTCCGAAAAAAATGTCTTTGGATTGTGTAAAACAATCTATTGATTATTTTGCAAAACTTCTGAAAAAACACGGTTCTGAGAATGGTCAAAAGATTATCCATCTTTATGGTGGTGAGCCAATGTTGAACCCTGAAGCCGTTAAGGTTGCGGTTACGCATAGTTGTGAACTTAAGGAGAAAGGTATTTTACCAAGTGATTGTGAAATAGCAATCGTTACCAACGGAACTCTTGTTGATGAGGATTTTGCAAGATTTTTTGCAAAAAATGATGTTGTTGTAGGTCTTTCCCTTGATGGTCCAAGATATATAAACAACGCTTATCGTATTCCTCAAAATGGGACAACAGATGTTTTCGCAAAGGTTGAGAATTGTTATAATCTCTTGAAAAAACACGGGGTTAAAATAGGTTTTTCGTCAACATTATCGCCAGATGTGATTGATAATTTTGAAGAGGTTTTGGATTTCTTTGTTAACGGGATTGGTATACAAGATGGTATTTGTTTTAACATCTTACACTACAATCCGAGAATAAATGTTGATGAAGAATATTTTCAAAAAACCGCTAAGTCTTTAATTCGGGCATTCAAACTTTTTCGTGAAAAAGGAATATATGAAGAGCGAATGATGAGAAAAGCAAAAGCATTTGCTTTCAAAAAACCAATCTTTTGCGATTGTGGAGTAAACGGCGGTCAAACCGTAATTGCTCCTGATGGTAAGGTGGGTGTTTGTCAGGATTTTGTTAAACCAAGAAAGTATTTTGGTGATGAATTAACTCAAAACCCTGATTACGACCCTGTTGAGAGTGGTTTATATGATGGCTGGAAAAAACGTTCGCCATTTTTTATGGAACAGTGCTACGACTGCGAAGCAATCGCTTTGTGTGGCGGTGGTTGTCCCGCGAGTATTGAATTGAGAACAGGAAGTCGTTGGAATATAGACGATAGAATATGTCCACATAGTAAACAAAGCCTTGAATGGCTTATATGGGACACATACGAAAATATGAATACTTGAAAGCACTTCGGAGGAGTGTTAAAGTTATAGGGTAAGTTTACTAAAAACTTACCCTATTTTTATGTATCCAAAAGTAAAATTTCAAATTAGTGTTAAAAAAGATATTGATACTTTATTGGCGTTTACCAAAGACGCTAATTTTGATGGTGGTGAAAATTTGAATTGGGCTATTTTTAGAAAATATCCCGAATTAAAAAAATACTACAACAATAATAAAATAACTAATCAAAAAGAATTAGAAAAGTTTATTAAAGAAAAATATAAAAAAGAAAAAGAAATGATTGAAAAGAATTTGGAAGTTTATGAAAAAAATTGGAGAAAAATAGAAAATAAATTCTTTGATTTATCTGGTGAATTTTTTGATGAAAAATACTGGACGAAAGGAAAATACACAGCATTTCCAACTATCTGGGGAATGTTTCCGAGATTTTTAGGAGATAAGACTTTTCAGGTTCCATATAAATACAGAAAAAAGAAATATGTAAATGTTGTAATCGCCCACGAAATGCTACATTTTGCTTTTTACGAATATATTTCTAATAAATATCCAAAATATAAAACTGATAGTTTCCTGATTTGGAATACTTCCGAAATTTTTAATGAGGTTGTTCAAAATTCTCCTAAGTGGTTGAAAATCTTTGGTGTGAAAACTATGGGTTATCCTATGCACGAGAAAATCGTTAAAAAACTAAAAAAGAAATACCACAAACAAGAGGATATAAACCGAGATGAATTGATTAAAAATATTTTGAAAGAAGCGGAGAGTATTAAGATGTAATAACCGATTATAAACTTTCTATTGAATTTTTTATAAAGTTTTGTTGATTAACAAGTTCCGAAAGCCAAGCAATTGGGTCACAAATCGCAAAAAATTAAAAACTAAACGGCTACGATTTTCAAAAATCGTAGCCGTTTAGTTTTTAATTTTTTAGAAAAGCAAACGATTTTGCTTTTCGGCGCTTTGTGATGAAATTATCCCCTTTGGTCGAGAACTCATTTTGCTAAACTTTCACAATCGCGCCCGCCTGCCACTGCGAGGCACGAGCGGGCAGGAAGCGATTGAAACTGAAACCTAAACACAAAAAAACTTTACCTATCGGTAAAGTTTTTTTGTTTTAATAACTAAACTTAAGATTAGTTATTTTATTTAAAAAGCATATTATTTTTTCACAATCTCGCCATATTAAACAAGAAGTTAAGTTTACTAGCTTCGCTAAAAATTCAAAAATCTCATTCCAAAATGAGATTGCGAACAATTTCTAAAACCTACCATTTCGGCAGGTCTTTTGATGCTTTTTTATTTTAAATTATAAAATGTAATTTAAAATTTTCAATAAAGAACAAATCCAGCAACTATAATACTACATTTTGCAAAATAATTCAAAAAAAAACTGTTAATAAGAAATGAGTTATGAATCAAGAATTATGAATTAAGAATTATGGGAAACGACACCTGACTTTTTGTTTTCTCACAGAAAAGGTAACTGACAAACGACGCTGGATCGCCACAGATTTTTTGGCGGAATAAATTATTTTTTATTTGGGTGTCGGACAGCCACGACGGGCTGTCCGACACCCTAAAAATAATTTATTCCGCCAAAAAAACCTCGCAAAGACGAATCGTCTTTAAAAATTCGCTAACGATGTTTTGCAAAGCAAAACACCGTCGTCGTGTTTAAAAATTAAAAATTACAAAATTTTTATCATTTGTATCCATTCGTATCATTCGTATCATTCGCATATTTGTATGTTTATCTCATGTATTCGGATTACACTTTCGAGGCACCCGCCTGCCACTGCGAGGCCCGCCCGACATCGCAAGACGAAGTCGTTGCGGGCGGGCAACGAGCGGGCAGGTTCGGATATTATTCGCAGTATTTGAATTATATTTTTAACTTTCAACTTTATAGACTTTCAACCTCATAAACTTTATACTATAAGTCTATGAAAATACTAGCTATTGAAACAAGTTGTGACGAAACTGCAATTAGCATAATTGAAGCAAAAGGAGATTTTAAGAACCCTCAATTTAAAATAATTGCTGACACTATCATTTCACAAATAAATCTCCATAAACAATATGGAGGTGTCTTCCCTGCTTTGGCGCAAAGAGAACACACGAAGAATCTTTTGCCGGTGCTTATGGAGACTCTTGAAAAAGCGAAAATGCTCACCCCTGCAAAAAATACAAACAAAATTTCCAAATTAAAATTTCCAATTTCCAATGAAAAACGAAAAAAAGTTGAAAAAATTCTTGAGAGAGAAAGTGCAATGACAGAGTCTTTATTGAACTTTGCAGAAAATCATAAAATACCCAAAATTGATGCTGTCGCTGTAACTCAAGGTCCCGGATTGGAACCTGCTCTTTGGACGGGAATAAATTTTGCAAAAGCTTTAGCTTTGCTTTGGGATAAGCCATTTATTCCGGTTAATCATATGGAAGGACATCTCGTCGTTTCACTCCTCAAGTCAAAAGTAGTAAGTAGTAAGTATCAAGTAATAAAATTTCCAGCACTCGGGTTATTGTTATCTGGGGGGCATACGGAATTGGTGTTGATTAAAAACTGGATGAAATACAAAACAATCGGGCAAACAAGAGACGATGCTGTGGGCGAAGCTTTTGATAAAGTTGCGAGAATGCTCAGTTTAGAATACCCCGGAGGTCCAAAAGTTTCAAAACTTGCCGAAGAATTTTCTAAAAATATAAAACGGCAAACTTCAAACTGTAAACTTCCCCGCCCTATGTTAAACTCACCTGATTTGGATTTTTCTTTTTCCGGATTAAAAACGGCTGTTTTGTATATGATTAAAAAAATTCCGAAACTTACACCTAGTATTAAAAAAGAAATAGCTTTTGAGTTTGAAGAAGCGGTGGTTGAAGTTTTGCTTAAAAAAACAATAAAAGCGATTGAAAAATATAAAATAAAAACTCTTATTTTGGGAGGAGGAGTTACGGCAAATGATAAAATAAGAAAAAATTTTTTAAACTTAGAAAAAGAAATTGAGGGGTTGGAAGTTCTAATACCGGAAAAACAACATTCAACAGATAATGCCGTAATGATAGGAATTGCCGGTTATTTTAGATATTTAGACGGAAAAATTTTGGAACCAAATAAAACTGGGAAAATCAGAGCAGACGGTAATATGAGGTTGTGATTTTTTCTAAAAATCCTCGCCCCGTAAAACTTGTTTTTTACGGAGCGAGCAAAGACGGTTAAAAACTCAAAGCAATTAAAAAAGGCTGGGGAAAATTTCTTCCCCCAGCCGTGACATATTTCAATGTCTATATATACAATCTAATTAACTATTTATTAAATCTTCCAATAAGAAAATTTTTGAAACGATTAGGGAGGCGAGGAAAAGAAAGTTGTGAAAAAAGTATTGTGTTATCAGGGAAATTTCTCCCTTCGTTAATAAAATCAAAAACTTTTTGATTTCTTTCTTTTTCTCCTAAATTTTTCCAATGTTCCTGAGCCCCTTCATAATTTTCTCTCGACATCTTTGTCCCCTCTATTTTTGTGTTAATTAATTAGTTAACTAGCTTTTCCAAATACAAAGGTAACAAATTTTATTCTTTCTGTAAATAAAAAAGAGTATAACCACTCACACCTGTAAGCATCAAACTCGTCAAAATCAATAACCGACATTAGTTAGTCTGGATCGCCACACTTCTCCGCTATTGCTCCGAATTTCGCGAAGACGAAATGCCGAAGGCATTTCGTCGACGGATTTTGCTCCGCAAAATCCGTCTTCACGAGAATTTTTTGAAAGAATTTTTTTTGTATAAAAAGAACGGTCGTTCTTTTTATACAAAAAAAATTTCGCCCAAAAAATGCGTGGCGATCCAGCACTTATTAATTGGTCATGAGAAGCCAACAAGTGTGAGTAGTTAAAAAAGAGCTTCTTTCGAAGCTCTTTTTTTTATATTGTAGATTTTAAACTTTAAACAGCTAGATATCGTCCTTTAGTATCTCTCTTAAAATGTCTTGGATCTTGAAGATTAACAACAACTGTATTTTCTTTTATATATCTTTCTCTCAAAACCTTATCAACAATATCTTCTCTCGTTAATGCTCCTCCTTCCTTTTCTAAAATACTTTTAATGACATCTCTGACAACTCCTCCTGTATAACCCCATTCTGAAAGAGCATACAAACCACGGCCAACCAAAACAAAACGAGGGTCTTTGATTAATTCGTTGTGACAAGTAGCAATGTGAGCTTTCTTACCAAAATTGTTTTCAATAGATTTTGCCACTTCAGTAAAGTGCATAGGAGAACCATGTTGTCTGATAGAAAGATAGGCATAATCCCTTATTCCTTTTGCATTAATATTATTAGAAGAAGACAAACCCCATTCATTAAAGTGATTCTTTCCGATTACTTTTGAAATAGAAAGCCACTTTTTAACAGTTTCCGGATTTTTATATTTAGCAAGAATGTTCCCAGCACGATCAACAAACAAAGCGATAATGTCTTCTTCCGGATATAAATCATTTTCATTTAATTGGTTATGAATTTCATCTAAAAGAATGTGAATTTGATTAGATAAATCTCTATCTATGTGCCACCTTGTCTTGAAATTATTATTTTCTTTTTCTTTTGTGAAAGCATCACCTAAAGTCAACAAGAAATGAATTTGATTTTGTTCTTTTTCATTTTTTGCCAAAGTTTTAAGCAAATCCATTTCAGCCACAATTCCACCCAAAACATCAATAGCACTTTTTAATTCTTCAAAAATCTTTTCTTCTTTATTAAAAGTTTCTGATTTTTTGATATTTTTAATGGCATTGTTTTCAATCTGACGAACTCTTTCTCTTGTGATACCATAATCACGACCAATGGCTTCCAAAGTTACCCTCTTTGAATCGTCGCCTAAGCCAAATCTCCTGATGATTACATCAGCTGATCTTTCCGGCAAAACTGCCAAAAATTTGTTGGTTGCTTTGTTTGGTCTTGTTATTATCATAATAATTAAATAATTAATAGTAATTAATATAGATGTATACTAGCATTATACAAAAATAAAGTCAACACTTTACACAATCTATTTTTAAATGTTTCTGCTTTATATTTCAAAAAATAAGTTTTGGAAATGAGAGGGGACAAAGAAGAGAGGCGACGAGAGCGACGGCTGGCGAAGCCAGCCGTCGCTCCGTCGTTTTTTTGTTTTCTGGTCGTATTATTCCCCTGTTTCTAATTATTTCTCATCATCTTCAGAAAAACATCTTGAGAAATATTCACCTTTCCTCTCTCTTTCATTTTTTTCTTCCCCTTTTTCTGTTTTTCCCTCAATTTCATTTTTCTGGTGATATCACCCCCGTAAAGATACCCTGTAACATCCTTTTTAAGCGCTGAAACGGTCTTAGAAGAGAGGATTCTCCCCATTGCTTTACCTTGAATCTTCATAACAAACATCTGCCGAGGAAGTATATTATAAAGCTTTTCCACCACTTTTTCGGCCTCTTCTTGGGCTCTTCTATGTGACACAACCCTTGAAAAAGCGGTCACCACTTCGTCGGCAATCAGAATGTCCAACCGAACGACATCCGCCTTTCTTAATTCTCCAATTTTGTAAGACAAAGAAGCAAAACCCGACGAAGCACTTTTTAGCTCGTCAAAAAAACCTCGCATCAATTCTCTTAAAGGCATTTCGGAATTCAAAGAAACTCTGTTATCACCAAAATCTTCCGAGTTGCCAATTTCACCCTCATGTTCAAATAATATTTTCATCAAAGGCCCAAGATAATCAGGAGGAGTAATTATTTTCAATTTTACCCATGGTTCCATAATCAAACTAGTTTCTCCTTCGTTTGGAAAAAGAGACGGCGAGTAAATAATTTCTTTTTTCCCATTTTTATATTCAACCTCATAAGTGATACTCGGATGTGTGATAACAAGTTCCAAATCAAATTCCCTTTTTAATCTTTCGGTGATAATTTCAAGATGAAGCATCCCCAAAAAACCACAACGAAAACCCCTTCCCAAAGACCCGGAAGATTCTTCTTCAAAAGAAAAAGACGAATCAGTTAATTTAAGTTTATCAAGAGAATGTTTTAGCAAACCAAAATCATCCGCGTCTTCCGGATAGATGGAAGCCCAAACAACAGGCTCAGGAGTCATATATCCGCTCAAAGATTCAAGCGGTTTTTTGGTTAAAGTTAAAGTATCACCCACAGAAGCTACTCCGGGTTTTTTAATTCCAGTCACAATATATCCGATTTCCCCCGCCCCTAAATATTCCTTTGGTCTTTCCTCAGGAGAAAATATTCCCACCTCAAGCGAAGTAAATTTTTCCCCCACCGCTTTAAAAATCAAATTTTCATTTTTAGAAATTTTCCCGTCAATAACTCTTGTGTAAACAATAATCCCCCGATGAGAATCATATTTGAAATCAAAAACAAGCCCTCTGAAACTGTCAGAGTCTTTTATTTTTTCTTCTGGTGCAGGAATTTTTTCAATCACCGCTTTTAAAATATCTTCCACACCCTGCCCTGTTTTTCCTGAGGCCTCAATAATTTCGTCTTTGTCGCAACAAATAAGTTTGGCCAATTCTTCTTTTACTTCCTCTATTCGCGCCAAAGGAGAATCAACTTTGCTCAAAACAGGAATTAAAACCAAACCCTGTTCTTTCGCCATATTTAAAGTAGTCAAAGTTTGAGCTTGAACCCCTTGAGTGGCATCAACAAGTAAAATAGAACCCTCAACAGCTTTTAAAGCTCTTGAAACCTCGTAAGAAAAGTCTATATGTCCTGGAGTATCTATCAAGTTGAGGATGTATTCACCCTCAACTTGCGCAGACTCACACAGAACAGACGCAGAAAAAGCAGAAATGGAAGACGAAATCACTCCACTCGCTGTACTGCGAGCAGTATCATAAATTATTCTTTTGATATCTAAATCTTTACTGCCAAAATTTACGATTAAGGCTAATTTGTATTTAGACCCTTTCAGGTAAGACCATACTTGCTCCTGTTGGGGTTTTCCTATTTCAGGCAAATCTTTTAACTCAATAATTATTTTATCATCTATGACAAAATCTGGAATATAACTTCCAACTTTTTCTCCCTCATATGTAATAGAAATTGAGGGCTCACTCTTAAAAGAAATATTTTGTTTTTTAAATTCTATTTCAAGAGCTTTTTGATAGACATTCTCTTTATGACCTAAACCTAATTTTTTCTTAACTTCAAAAATAGCTCCTCGTATCTGACAACTCAAATCCTTATATAAAAAAACTTCGTTTTGCGAAGCAAAACCTTCTGCTTTTTCTGCGTCTGTTCTGCGTGAGTCTGCGAGGGGGTTGTACCTATACAACATCCTAGCCGGTTGCATTTTGATGGTAATACCGCGCTCTCTTTCAAGCTCCATAACATCAAGCATTTGTTCCTTCATTTTTCTTTTTTCAACTGTATTGGTAATTTCGAGCATTCTGTCAGCCAGCGTACTTTTGCCGTGGTCAATATGAGCAATGATTGAAAAATTCCTAATTTTAGATAAATCCATGAGTAACAGTATAAAGTAGCCGGTGGCTAGTAGCAAGTCCTCATTACAAAATTAATAAAATTGCTTGATTTTATTTAAAATAAAGAGTATTTTTTACAGAGATGTTTTTTGAAAATAATAGATAAATCTAAAATTTAATAAAAGGGGGCGATTTAATGGATGACTTAATTGTTTTAAAAGACAAAGATGTAATTGTTATTAACTCGCCTTTATTTTATGAAAAAAAGGAAGAATTTGATGAGAATGTTTTACCCCCGATAGGGCTTGGTTACATTCTAACTAACTTAAAAAATAATAAGATTTCTTGTTATTTAGTAGATGCTGTTTATAATAACATATCAGTTTTTGACTTGGCGAGTATGATAAACCAAAGTGATGCAAAATTTATGGCTATTAATATTTTTTCTACAAATCTATTCCTAGTAAAAGATTTAATTGAAAAAATAGAAAAAGAAATTACTATTATAATTGGGGGATTGGCTACTAAATATTTGTATCAAGAAATTTTCTCTTGGAAAACTGAAAATGAAATTATTGCGGTGATTGGTGATGGGGAACTCATATTGGTTGATATTGTTAAAGATAAGCTACAAGAAGAACCGATTTATGAAAAAACACACAGAAAACTTTACGAAGTTAATTCAAAGTCGATATATTTTGTAAAAAATATATCGAATATTAGCTTGAATAGGGATTTCTTTAAAAATGAACCCTTGTTTAGTAAAAAATTCGGTGTGTATGAGGCAAATATTGTTACTAGTAGAGGTTGCATATACAATTGTGCTTTTTGCGGAGCTTCAAGAGAGTTAAATAAAAAAATACCAATAAGAATACAATCTTTAGAAAGTATCCAGTTTGAAATTGACGGTATCTGTAAAAAATACTCTCAAATTAGTTCTGTGAGAATCTTAGATGATTTGTTTATAAGAAATCAATCAAATATTGCAAAGATAGAAAAAATTTTTACACATAGAGATGTTTTTTGGCGTTCTATGGCACACATACTATCTTTTACCAAAATGACTAATGGTGATTTGGCTAAGATTAAAGCAAGCGGTTGTTTGGAACTATCCATTGGTATTGAGTCCGGTTCAGAAAATGTTTTGAAGAAAGTTGGTAAATGTAGCGATTTAAATTTAATCAAGAGAACTATTACTGATTTAATGAAAGCTCAGATAAATTTAAAAACCTACTTTATTTTTGGTTTCCCAGGGGAAACAAAAGAGGATATGAAAAAAACATATGATTTAATATGTTTTTTTACAAAAGAAGCAAAAAAACTGAAAACGGGTTTTAGAGTTAGTGTTTTCCAGTTTAGGCCATACCATGGAACGAAGTTTTATTTTGATTTGTTTGGGAAAAAACGACAACCCTTCGATTTGCATTTAATTGAAGATAATTCTTTATCTGCTAGAATTAAGAGAATCCAATTTAATTTTACAGCAGGTAATTTTTCAAATTGCAGACAAGAAACTGTTTCAACATATATAAAGAAATCTCTTGCTCTGAATAATTCCTAAGGAAAAAAATGACCACCAAAAAAAATAAAAAAATAGACATAATGTGGGTAGGGTTATCTCATAAAAAAGAAA
>JAHIOZ010000054.1 GCA_018894995.1 Patescibacteria group bacterium
TATATTTGGCAAGAAAGAAAAAATTACGACAAAGTTTTTGTGCATATGAACCCCATCTATGTAGTTCTTGGAGGCTTATTTTGGCGGATTAGAGGCAATAAAATTGCTTTGTGGTATACTCACAAAAATGTTGATTTGAAGCTCAAAATAGCGGAAAAATTTGCCAATATAATATTCACCGCCTCAAAAGAAAGTTTTCGTTTGGAAAGTAAGAAATTGCGAATTGTAGGACACGGTATTGATATTGATAAGTTTATACCCGATAGAAATTATTTAAAAAAAGATAATTTTTTTGAAATAGTTACTATTGGGAGAATTTCCACAACAAAAAATCAATTTTTGATGATTGAGGCGATTAATTTATTGATTGAGCAAGATATAAAAAATTTTATTTTTAATATTGTTGGAGCGCCAATTACTGATGTAGATAAAAAATATTATGAAGAATTAAAAGAATATATTGAAGAGAATAAGTTAGAAAATTTTGTAAAATTTATTGGTTCGGTGTCGCATGCAGAAATTTTACCGTATTATCAAAAAAGTGATATTTTTGTTAATCTTAGTGATACAGGAAGTATAGATAAGGTGGTTCTTGAGGCTATGAGTTGTGGTGTTTATGTTTTGACTTCTAATGATGCTTTTAAATCAATTTTACCTAACGAATTTTTATTGGAGAAAAATTTAGAAATATTAGCAAGCAAAATAAAGAATTTTATTAAACAAGGTCGAGAAGAAAAAAGTATGATAATTAAAAAATTAAGAGATATTGTTGTTGAAAATAATTCTCTACCTGAATTGATAAAAAAAATAAAAAATAATTTTTAGGATATAAATTTTATTGTTTCCTGTAAAAACTTAAGTATCAAATTAGTTAAAAAAAAGATTATAGTTGTTACTAAATATATGAGTGTAAAAAATTTTGAAAATAAACATTGGAAAGAAAGTAATCAAGAGGTTGTTTTTAGACATAAAACGGCCTTAGAAATGATAAGTAGAGGAAAAGTTCTTGATGTTGGTTCTGGGGATGGTTTGTTTATGGAGATGTTAAAACAAAAAGATATTTTTTCAAAAGGAGTTGATTTTTCAGAGGAGGGTGTTAAGAAATGCAAAGAAAAAAATCTTACTGTTTCTCTCTGTGATTTTTCTACGGAAAGATTGCCTTTTTCAGACAATGAATTTGATTATGTTGTTGCTTTGGATGTTTTGGAACATCTTTATTTCCCAGAAATTCTTTTAAAAGATATGATGAGAGTTTCAGGGATATATATAATAATTGGAGTTCCAAATTTCAGTTCTTTACCGGCAAGGGCCCAGATGTTTTTTGGAGATGTTCCAGAAAATAATAATCCAAAGAGAGGGCATATTTTTTGGTTTAATTATAAAATTTTGCAAAAAATGTTAAAAAATAATAATTTGCAACAAATTGATATGGTATGTAATACTTTTTGGGAAGACAAAATTATATTTGGTCGGCTGATGAAATCGTTGGTAAAAATTTTTCCTTCTCTTTTTGCATTATCATTTGTAATAAAAATAAAAAAATAATTTTTAATTTATGTGCGCGATAAACGGATTCAATTTCAAAGATGAGTTATTGGTTACAAAGATGAATCGAGTGACCAAACACAGAGGACCTGACGGATCCGGTGTTTTTTTGGACGAAAAAATTTCTTTGGGGCATAATCGTTTGAGCATCATTGATGTCTCTGACCGAGCCAATCAACCGATGTTCAACGGTGATGAAAACCTAGCCATAGTTTTTAACGGCGAAATTTATAATTTCAGAGAGTTAAAAAAAGAGTTGCAAGATTACAATTTTAAAACAGAGAGTGACACCGAGGTTATTTTGGCGAGTTATCAAAAGTGGGGTAAAAACTGCGTTAAAAAATTCAACGGGATTTTCGCTTTTGCGATTTGGGATAAAGAAAAAGAAGAGCTGTTTTTGGCGAGAGACCAAGTGGGTGTCAAGCCATTATATTATTTTTGGGATGGTAAAAAATTTATTTTTTCATCGGAGATAAAAGGAATTTTGGAACACAATGTCCTGCGAGTTTTGAACAAAGAAGCTTTTAATCATTATCTGAGAGTTCTTTATGTTCCGGCTCCTTTCACTATGTTTGAAGGTATTTGTAAATTTCCGCCGGCATCGTTTGCTGTTTTAAAAAATGAAAAACTGAACATTGAAAAATATTGGGAACTTGGCGAAAACAAAAAATTAAGTCTTTCAAAAAAAGAAATAATCAAAAAATTAAAAGAAAAAATTTTAAATTCCGTGAAAAGCCAGCTTGTTTCCGACAGGCCGATTGGAATATATCTTTCCGGAGGAATTGATTCAAGCGTGGTTCTTCATAATGTTTCAAAATTGCGTGACAAAATAGACACTTTTTCTGTTGGTTTTGAGCTTTCGGAAGCGGAGGAAAACGAAAAATTCAACGCTGATTTTAATTTGGCAAAGAAAACATCGAATTATTACGGAACAAATCATCACGAAGTGATTTTAAAATCAGGAGATGTTGTAAAACTTTTTGAAAAGGTGGTTTGGAATTTGGATGAGCCGATTTCAAATGCGACTTGCATTGCGCAGATGGCATTGGCCGAGTTTGCCAAAAAAAGTGTTGATGTGGTTTTGAGCGGAGACGGGGGAGATGAATTGTTCGGCGGGTATGAGCGTTATCGACTTAGTCTTTTTGCAAGTTATTATCAAAAAATTCCTTCTGTTATCAGACACTTGTTAAATAAACATCCTAAATTAAAAAAATTGAATACCCCCTCAGGAATTAAAAGGTTTGCTTTGTTTTTCTTTCAAAAAAATGAAATTTTAGAGAGGACTATAAACAAAAATATATTTGATAAAAATATTAGTCATGATTTTTTTGATAAAATGTTTTTTAAAAAAAATGACAAAAAACCATTTGAGGAAATTTTTATGGATACCGATAGAAAGGGCTGGCTTGTTGATGAATCGCTTATGAAAACAGACAAAATGTCTATGGCATACGGGTTGGAAGCAAGAGTGCCTTTGTTGGATGTAAATTTGGTTGAGTTTGCCAGAACTATTCCTTTGAAATTCAAATTAAATTTGTTTGATACAAAAATAATTTTAAAAAAAGCTTATAAAAAAGATTTGCCGGAGTTTTTGTTCAATCAACCAAAGAGAGGTTGGTTTTCCCCTGGAGCAAAATGGTTGAGACATCCGGAAATTTATAAAATGGCTCAAGAAGTTTTGTCTGAAAATTATTATTCTGAAACGAAAAATCTTTTTAATTGGATTGAAATTAAAAAAATTCTCGAAGATCATTATAATAAAAAAGAATATAATTTAACTGTAATTTGGGCGATTTTAACCTTTCAACTTTGGGCGAAAAGATATAATATAAAACTATGAGAAAAAAGATATTAGTTGTAACACCAAGATCTCCTTTTTCAAAAAGCGGTGCTTGTGACCAAGATAGAGCATGTGGAATA
>JAHIOZ010000055.1 GCA_018894995.1 Patescibacteria group bacterium
GAATTTTTAATTTTATAATTTTTAATTTTGTAAATAATTTTTAATAACTGAATTTTTAAACACGACGACGAAAATTTGCTTTAGCAAATTTTCGTAAAGTTTAAAAAATTAAAAATTCAAACATTATTTAAAAATTATAAAATTAAAAATTTATCTGTTTTAATGTTCTATTTCTAATAATTTCTTGCACTTTTCAAAACTCTAGAAAAATTAAAGCACACTGTTAAACCATCTTCTCCAAAGCATCAACATTGTAAGAATATTTACGCGCATCTTCAATTGTTATTTCCCCTTCCCTGACCAAATCTGACAAAGATTTGTTCAAACTGATCATTCCTAATTGTGAACTGGTTTCAATAACAGAATCAATTTCGTAAGTTCTCCCTTCCCGAATAAGATTTGAAACGGCATTATTGTTTATAAGCAATTCAAAAGCGGGGATTAATCCTCCTGAAATTCTAGGAACCAATCTTTGAGAAAAAATGCCTGATAACGACCCGGCTAACTGAACTCTTATCTGTCCTTGCTGTTCCGGCGGAAATGAATCTATAATTCTATCAATTGTTTGTGAAGCTGTATTGGTGTGCAAAGTGGAAAAAATCAAATGACCTGTTTCCGCCGCTGTTACCGCAGTTGAAATAGTTTCGGAACCTCTCATCTCACCCACCAAAGCCACATCAATATCTTGTCTGAACATAGATTTAAGAGCGGTTGAAAAATTATCCGTATCAACCATAACCTCTCTTTGGTCAATAATTGATTTTTTGGGTTCGTAAATATATTCTATCGGGTCTTCAATTGTTATTATGTGTTCGGCTCTTTCTTCATTTATCATTTCAATCATAGAAGCCAAAGTTGTGGATTTGCCTTGACCGACAGGACCCACCGCCAAAAAAAATCCTTGCTTTAATTGTGTAAAATTTTTCAAAATTGGAGGCAAATTAAGTTCCTCAAGAGTTTTAATTTGTTTTGGAATCAACCTTAATGCAATCCCAATCATTCCTCCATGGAAAGAACAATTTCCTCTAAGGCGAACTTCTTTATTACTGTAAGAAAAATCGATTTCTTTTGTTTTTAAAAACTTTTCTTTATTTTCCGGTGTTAACAATTCTGACAAAAAATCCAACATATCGTCTTTTGTTAAAATATTTTCCTTAGACAAAGTCGTCAGATTGCCGGAAACTCTGATTATGGGGTGGCGACCTTCCGCCAAATGCAAATCGGAACCGCCCTCCTTGTTAACATAGTCAATCAAATCATCTATTTTTTTATTGTGATCCATATTATTATAAAAAGTTAAAGTCTTAATTATTAAATTTTTTATCAGCGATTTTGATAACATCTTCCAAAACTTCAGAAGGAATTGTGCTGGCTTTTACAACATAACCGTCAACCGAAAGTTTCTCCACCCTGTCAATATCAGACTTCTGCCCTTGATTAGACAAAATTATTATCGCAGAATCATCAGCAAGTTTTTCTTTTCTTATTGTTTCCAATAATTCAAATCCGTCCATAACAGGCATTATCAAATCCATAACAATAATATCAAAATGATTTTCTCTTAATTTATTCAGGGCTTGTTCACCACTAAAAACCGCACTAACATCCAAACCACCTTTTTCAAACTTAAGGGAATACATATCAACCAAATATTCATCGTCATCAATCAGAAGAACTTTATATTTTTTATTTTCTGTTTTTTCCATAGTCCTTACATATATTATAAACGGCTTTTACCAAAAAGAAAATGCTAATAAGTTAATTCTAATCGCCACGAATTTTTTAGTTAGGATTTTTTGAAAGAATTTTGTTAATTGCCGGGTGTCGGACAGCCCGTTAAGGCTGTCCGACACCCTTAAGACAAATTAACGAAATTCTTTCAAAAAATCCGCACAAACAAACCAAACGACTCTATAATTTAACAACTTCTTCAAAAGGA
The DNA here is from genome assembly GCA_018894995.1 of Patescibacteria group bacterium. Taxonomy (GTDB): domain Bacteria; phylum Patescibacteriota; class Minisyncoccia; order Phycocordibacterales; family UBA12079; genus UBA12079. The sequence goes on from JAHIOZ010000055.1 coordinate 1,940, forward strand.
ATTTTTTTATCAAAAGCTTTTAGGATGGCATCCTCTTTCATAGTTAAAACGCCCTGATTTCTTACAATTTTTTCAATATTTACACCGGATGGATCTTCTAATATCGCCATTTCAATTTCTTTATTCATTTCTATAACTTCAAAAACTCCGATTCTTCCCTTTGTACCGGTTGGGCAAGTAGCTGAAGGAATTGCTTTGTAAACATTTTTAGGTATTACAATTTTTGACCTCACACTTTCCGGTAAATTTTCAAATTCTTTATCAATAATACTTTTTATACTTCCTTCAATTGGAACTTCCTCACCGGAATCGGGACAAAGGGTTTTTGCAAGTCTCTGAGCAACCAACAAAATCAAAGTCGGAGCAATCAAATACTGATCAACATCCATTTCAATAAGACGCGGAATAATTCCCACAGCATTATTGGTGTGGATAGTTGATAAAACCAAGTGACCTGTCAAAGCAGCTTGTACCGCCAAAGCGGCTGTTTCTTTGTCTCTGATCTCCCCCACCATTATTACATCCGGGTCTTGTCTTAAAGCGGTTCTCAAACCATTGGCAAAAGTATATCCGATTTCCGGTCTGACTTGCGATTGACTGACACCATCAATACTAAACTCAACAGGGTCTTCAAGACTCAAAACATTTTTTGACTCTCTATCAACTTCACTCAATAAAGAGTAAAGAGTGGTTGACTTACCGGAACCTGTCGGGCCAGAAATCAAAATCATTCCAAATGGTTTTTTAATTGCTCTTCTGATGGTTTCAAGGTCTTTATCAGATAAGCCGGCTTCAAGCAAATTTTTGACTCCTTTTTCAGATTCAAGAATTCTCATTACGACTTTTTCCCCATAATAAGCGGGAAAAGTAGAAACTCTGAAATCAACTTTTCTTCCTTCAATACGAGCAGAAAAACGACCGTCTTGCGGTTTTCTTTTTTCATCCAACTTCATATTTGAAAGAATTTTAATTCTCGCAACAACAGCATCATGCACATTTACGGGTAAAACCAAACTGGTATGCAAAACGCCATCAACTCTAAACCTGACACGAATTTTATCACCGATATGTTCAATATGAACATCGGAAGCTCTTCCTTCGGCTGCATATCTTAAAATTGTTGCAACTATTTTGGTAACAGGGGCTTCTTCAATTATCTTCGCCTCTAATTTTCTCCTTTTATCAGTGCTTATTTCTTCTTTTTCTTCCGGACCGGCATTTGCTATTTCAGACTCAAGTTCTGTTAAAGCTTTAGTCACCTCCCCGCTTAGTCCTTTATAATCTTCCAAAACCTTATTAAAATCACTCAAAGAAATCAAAAACAACTTAAAAGGTAAATTGTTTTTTGAAGAAATAAATTGTAATGCATCGCGAGCCTCTATGTTATCTGGGTCAATTATTCCTATTTCTAAAAAGCCGTCAATATCAATACCGATAGGAACAAATTTATAATAAACAGCGGATTTTTCCGGGACTTTTTCCAATACATTATGAGAAATGGATTCCCCTGCCAGTTTTTTTGAAGGTAAATTAAAATATTCTTCCTTTGCCTTTAAAATATCGTCCGAACTGACTCCCATAGCCAACAAAATATCATCAGCCGTTTTTTCTTCGGACGACATTAATTCTTTTTCTATGAAGGGTATTTTTTCACTTTCAATAAACCCTTTTTTTGATAAAATATCTAAAAAACCCATATTTAAAAATAATTAAAACTGTATCAAGCTTCTTTACGAATCTATTAAACCGCCAAATGTTTTATTTGTTATCAAATAGCCTCGGCATCTCCTGATTCAAAAGTATTGATGTCCATATCAATATCAACATCATTTCCTATGGCAGCAAAAGGATTGTTTCTACCAACCGGTTGTGGTCGTATCTCCGTACTGAAATCCTTTAAATTAATAAATGCCTCATTAGCAAAAATGCCACCATCCAAACTCAAAGATTTTAATTCCAAAAGCAAAACGAGAAGATCACCACCCACAGCACCGCCAGATCTACCTTCAGAAACCAACAAAGCATTACTGTCGGCACTGTTTACAAAATTATTAAAACCAAAAAAAACGGTCATTAAAATAATTATTCCAAATGTTATTTTTTTAATATTCATAAAATTATACAAACACTTATTGTAACCAATAAGTTTTAACCCCCACGTCAAATTTATAAACACCCGACCCTTGGTCAACGGCATCAAAATCCAAACGAACGACATCAACCAAACGAAGACTGTCCTTCAAATCCGTAATGAATTTTATAAAATCATCATAAGTCGCTGACATTGAAAATTCCAATGTAACAAAATCGTAACCCAAGCCTCGACTGACTTTAATTTTATCATCTTTTCCAACTTCAGATGAAGCTAATTTTATACCCTTTATGGTTATTCCATACTTTGAAGCAATATTATTGACATCCATTGCCAATCTTATGTTATCAACATTATCAGGAAGTAATTTTCTTATTCTGGACAAATCTTCTTCGGAAAAAGAATTATATTTTTTAAGTAAGTCATCCCTCACCACCCTTAACTCTTTTGATTTGTTGCGAGCTTCATCATATTGGCTATTTTCAGCTTTCAATACCTTAATTTCTTGATAAACAGGGTCAATAAAAAATACAAAAAAACAGATTGACAACACTATTAATATTATTGGAAGTATAAATTTATTCATAAAAATTATTTAAAAATTATTTGCATATGAAAGAATCCCCTTATCAACCGAGGCAGAAAACTTAAAAATGATATCACCGACAGCATCAACATCCAAATCAGAAAAAATCGGATTTATAATAGAAGGATTTTCGCTGAATCTGTCCGACTGCAAAGCAACAGAGGAATAACTTTTTGCGACACCATCCATACTGATATCCGCCCCCTCTTCCGTCAATGAAAAACTGAAATTTTTAAAACGAATATTTTTTAAAGTATCTTTCCCCAAAGCATCAAAAAGTCTTGTCAAATCAATATGCTTATTCAATAATTCTTCCGCAACAGTTAATCTCTTATCTAAAACTGTTAGTTTTTGGATAGAATTTACATCGAAATTTTCTCTTTCCTTTTCCAACATAATGATACTTGATTCAATGCTTCTCTCCAAAAAACTCTTATATAAAAAAACACCAAAAGAAAAAACAACTGCCACAACAAAACAAACGGAAGCAACAAAAAGAAAAATACTTATAGAACCTTTACTGTCCTTTTTTGTAGAAATGTCTTTCTTGGGTATAAAAGAAATTTTATTATCAATCATATATAAATGTATTATATAATAAATATTAAATATTAACCATTGTGAAAAGTTGAATAACTTTTTTTTAATCCGATTGGTTAAGCCCTCTCAAAGCAATCCCCAAAGCAACAGCAAACCCGGGGCCGGCCTGTTTCAACAAGTCTTCAAGAAAAGCCGGTGTCTCCACCTTGGCAAAAGGATTGGCAATCTCAACATCAATATCCAAATTGGAACCGACAAATTCAGACATTCCTTTTATGATAGCTCCACCGCCGGTTATAATTAACTTATCCACATTTTTATTATACTTTTTTTGATAAGTTAAAATAACCCTGTTTATTTCAGCAAAAACTCTTTCCAAATTGGAAGAAACTATTTCGGAAACTTGTTTATCAGGACCGTCTTTTCCAACTACTCCCACACTTATCTTCTTTTGTTCCGCTTCATCAACACTGATATTCATTGACCTAGAAATATTCAACGTGATATCTTGGGATCCTCTGCCGACTATATGAGAATCACGTACCATTCCCCTTTCAACTATATACAGTTTAGTGGCACCGGAACCCATATCCAAAACAGCAAAATCAAAACTATTTTGACCGGCGACAGCTCTTATAGTGCTGAATATTTCTATTTCCAAAAATTGTAAATTCAAATTTGAATTTTTAATTATTTCTTTGTGCTTGGAAACAGCATCTTTGTGAATAGCAACAACAAGAACCTCAATTTTTTTAGCTTTTTCTTTATTTTCTTGGTCACTTACCTCATCCTCATCATTTGCTCCCATAAAAACATTGGACGACTTATCATCTTTAGGGACTACCCTCCAATCTAAATCCACATCAATAATTGGAACGGGAATGTATTTCCGAGCCTCAATTGGTATCATTTGAGCTAACTGCTTGTTATCCATTTCTGGCATTTCCATCGTAAAAATTAAACTTGAATTTAAAGGAATTGAAACCCCACACTCTTTAGTAGTCACGTTAGATTCTTCAAGCAAATTAACCAAAGCACCGCCAATATCCCCAGCAGATAAATTTGTTGACCTACCTGCTTCTATGTTTGCATAAGGGCCAAGAGAAAGTTCACCGTAAGTTTCCAATATAACAACTTCTCTTTTTTTCTTTAATTGAACAATTTTGATTGAAGAAGCTCCTATATCAATCCCTAAAAAACTGTTTCCTTTCTTTATATTAAATAATTTTGAAAATAAATTTGGCATACTTTAACGAAATTATTTTATTATTATAACATAATAATAATTGAATACACATAAAAAAATGTATAATATA
>JAHIOZ010000056.1 GCA_018894995.1 Patescibacteria group bacterium
AATAATAAGAAGTTAAAAGTTTATAAAGTCTATAAAGTTGAAAGTCTGCCGGACGAATTTTGCCAAAGGCAAAATTCGTCGTGACAAAAAGCTCTACTTTTTGTCTTCGCGAACTTCGGAGCGAAGCGGGGAAGTGCGACGATCCAGCATCGTTTTTTCGTATTGAACTAACTGGACTGTCGCGTCATTTGACCGAAAAATTTTAAGAAAAAATTGACTGGCTAGCCAGTCAATTTTTTCTTAAAATTTTTCGGTCAAACTCCTCGCAGAGACGAAATGCTGGAGGCATTTCGTTAACGAATTTTGCCTTTGGCAAAATTCGTCCGGCAGACTTTCAACTTTATAGACTTTATAAACTTTTAACTTCTTATTATTTTTTGCAAAACATCAAAAATTTCCACCATCGCCAAAGTATCAAGCTCACAATATCTTAAAAGATTTTCAGTTTGTTTTTTAATTTCTTCGTCAGAATACTCCCCTGTCACTATTTTGTTCCAAGTATTGGAAGCGGTTCCCCCCTCTTGAATTTCTAATTTTTTATAAGATAATTCCGGGACAAGAGCCGGTAAAATATATTTTATTGATGTTTTCCCTTTAAAGTGAGGATGGACATAAAATTGATTTTTAAATGGTTCTTCAAGGTCAACAACTCTGTCATTCAAATTACTCAAAAACTTTTCAAAATCAGGATTTCTTTTTCCCAATTCCTTATTTCTGGACATCTCAAAACTCTTATACCAAACAATGACACTCCCTTTACCAGGGATAAGTTCTTGCAAAGCTTTAATCACGTATTCATCCGGATTTTTATTGCCTGTATAAATAAACTCTTTATGTTTTAATTCTTCACCCGGTTTTTCTAAAATATGAACAGAAAACTGAAATGGTATTTGATTGTAAGGACTATAACCGTCAAACCTGGGAATAGCCGACGGGAAAGTTTCGTAATCAAAAAAAGCGATGGGATATTCTATCGTATCTAAAAATGTTTTTATTTCTTCTCTATCAATAATATCTTTTTGTGAACGAGCGACAGAAATTTGATTTGATTGTTTGTCGGATAATTTCAAATCCTCGGGAACATTTAAAATATCATAAATGCCACTGTCAATAAGTTCTTCCAATTTTCTTTTTGAAAGCCCAATGCGAGAAATATCGTGAACCGAATATTTTGGGATACCAGGATTTGAATATTCAAAAGTTGTGCAGTGACCATTTCTTCCTTTTGTAATACAACTGCAAAAACCGTTTGGCTCGTCTTCTTGAAACAAATAATCATAAGCTACTCTCATTTCTTCGCGAACAAGATCCTCATTTTCCAACACTCTTTCTGTAAAATCTTCTTTAGTAAAAAATTCATTCAGATTTAAATCTCCCCTTCTCACATACTCACAATTTAAACGAGTAAGATATAACTTTCCAACCGGAATTCCCAAATCTTTCAAAACAATATATTGAAAAGCAATATCATAAGTATATAATTCGTCTTTCTTTTTTTTGTCTTCACCGCTGTTTGACGCTTTAACTTCGTATAAATCATATTTTTCAGTATCTTTATTCCAAACCATAATATCGCAAGCAATTTGATATTTTTCAGTTTCAAAAACCGGCTGATAAATAACAGGCGTTTTTTCTTCCATAAGTTCTTTTGTATATTTAAAATCGTAACGGTCATCAATGGAAACACCGCCGGGAAAAAGATTTCTCGCCAAAATATCAACCTCGTTTCCTGTTTCAATAATTCCCTCTTCAAAAGCCGAAAGCGGATATTTTTTAAAAACATCAGGTCGATGTATTCTCACCCAAGCGTTTTTCCCGCAATCACGATAAATTAAATAATTTGTTTTTGACAGTTTCATATTTTTAAAATGTTTTTATAAAGTTTTCTTTTATTCATTTTATTTGTTATTTATTATTTTAAACTTCCTTACATTCTACACTTAATTGATGAAAAAATAAAATGTATGTGAACTTATGCAATGTGACTTTTAAAAACGATCGTTTTTAAAAGTTACAGTTTTTTCAATCATTGACATACGGAGGGAAATGGCGTATTATGGGTTGAGAAATTTGAGGGTTTTGAAATTCAAATAATCCAAACTAAATAACCCGCAATCAAGTAAATCAACCAAAAGGAGACAATATTATGTCCAAATGTTACAACTCTGCTCCTTACGGGGGATATGGTAAAAAATTTGTTTTACAACAAGAGGAAAAAATTGATGTTGGACTTTTTCCGGTAAAAATTGAGTTAGAGAAAACAATGGTGGAAGCTGGGATTTTGGAGATTGTAAAAGTTCCACAAAATAAACTCCCGAAACTAAAATCTTCTAAATCGCCGACGGGAATTCCACAACCATTGACAATACATATGTTTTATAATATAATTTATTATAGAAAATGGGGATTTTGAAAAATTTTTATTTCTCGCAAAAAGCGAGGAAGGAGGATAAAATGGCCGTTATCTGTGTTTGCCCAAAAGATGAAAAAATTTTACGCAATGAGGGAAATGTTCAAGTGAGGAAACTCGCCCTTAATTGCTGGCAAAGGGGATATCTGGTGAGAGGAGCAAAGTGGATTGCCTCAACAATGGGCAATCCGGAGATTTCTCTAACCCTCAGTTCCTGGGGGAGACATCCGGAAGGTGGTATCGTCCTGTACTTTTCAATATAATTTAATGCAAAAACCCGATCGGCAACAAGAGTTGCCAGTCGGGTTTTTTTAATTTTTATTTTCTTACAAAGATAATTAAACGACGCTGGTTTGCCACGATTTTCCCAAGTTGAATTTTTCAACGGCTCAACGAGTTGAGCCGTTGAAAAATTCAACTCGGGAAAATCTCACAAAGACGATTTCAAATGATGATGGACTGCCACGTCGTTCGGCAAATTGTTTTTGAAGAAAAATTGCGGAGCAATTTTTCTTCAAAAACAATTTGCCGAACTCCTCGCAGAGACGAATTGTCCGAAAGAGACATTTCGTTAACGAATTTTTGCAAAGCAAAAATTCGTTAACATTTTATAAAAACTAAAAACTCTCAACTAAAAACTTCTAAAATTATGTTATTGATAGTTTCTCAATCTCTCCACTTTTTCATTTTGTCTTATTTTTTCGTGAGCTTTTGCTTCAATCTGTCTGATTCTTTCTCGGGTAACTCCAAATTCCCTTCCCACTTCTTCCAAAGTGTGAGTAACCCCGTTCACCAACCCGTGTCGCATTTCAAGAATTTTTCTTTCTTTAGGAGACAACTCTTCTAAAATCTCTTTAACTTGGTCAGTTAAAATTCTCCTGGAAGAATCTTGATCGGGAGTTAAAATTTTTTCATCGGGAATAAAATCACCCAAAGTTGATTTACTGCTGTCAGATTCATCGCCAACGGGGCTTTCCAAAGAAATTGTTGCTTGGTCAATTTGTTGAATATTATAAATTTTTTCCAAATCCAAATCCATTTCAACTGACATTTCTTCCGGAGTGGGCATTCTTCCTAAATCTTGAGAAAGTTTTCTCATTACCTGCTTATATTTTGCAATTGTTTCAACCATATGAACAGGAATTCTAATTGTTCTGGATTGATCAGCCAAAGCTCTTGTGATTGCTTGTCTAATCCACCAAGTTGCATAAGTAGAAAACTTAAAACCTTTCGTCCAATCAAATTTATCCACCGCCTTAAACAAACCTAAATTTCCTTCCTGAATTAAATCCAATAATGTTAAATTAGGACTTCTCCCAATATATTTTTTAGCAATTGAAACAACCAGTCTCAAATTGGCTCGGGCCAAAAAATTCTTGGCTTCTTCATCTCCACTCTCAATTCTTTGAGCCAAACTTCTTTCTTCCGCCCCAGAAAGCAATTTATATTTTCCAATCTCTTTCAAATAAATTTGGATAGAATCATATTTTCCACCAGATTTTTTACCTAATAACTCATCGTCTTCTTCAATTTCCAACATCCCACCGTTATCAATAATATCAACATTGGCATCTTCAAGACTTGCATATAATTCATCCAAAAAATCGACATCGTCTTCAATATAAGGAAATTCTTTAAGAATTCCGTCGTGAGTTATAAAACCCCGTTCCCTACCCAATGTAATCAATTTTTTTGCTCTCTTTTGTTTTTCACTTCGAGTAAGTTTAATTTTGACAATTGCTTTTTTTACGATAGTTTGTTTTGGAATCACAAAAGGCTTTTTAACAATTGCTTTTTTGACTGTTTTTTTCGCCGGCTTCTTTTTTATCAAAGTTTTCTTGACTGTTTTTTTAATTACCTTCTTTTTACCCGACCGAGATTTTAGGGGGGTAATCTTTTTGGCAGAAGTTTTTTTGACAGTCGCTTTTTTAACTGTTTTTTTGACAGCCTTCGCAACTCTGATATTCTTTTTTAATTTTGTAACTTTTTTCATTATAAATATAAAAACTTTTTTCCCTCGCAATAACTATTTTATTGACTCTATTTTTTTTGATATTTCACTGATTTCTTTTAAAATTTTATCTCCGTCATCATTTTCTTCTTTTAATCTGGTTCCTAAAATATCTCTTTTTCTCATCAAAATTTCTTTTTCCAAGTTTAAAAACAGTTCATCCAATTTACTTTCCAAATTTTTTATTTCCGTATACAACATTTCCGCCTCAAAAATAATTTCATTTATAACATCTTTGGGCAAATTGATAATTTTATCAAACAAATCTTCTCCAACAACTGATTTCAAACGATTTTCTATTTTTTCTATTTCCAAAAAAGGACTCTTCATACTTTTTTGCCAATGCAATATTCCGGAAATTTCTCTGATTGCTTTTTTTTCTTTGGAAATCATTTGGTTGTCTCTCTTTTGCTGAAGAGAATGAAAATCAGTCATCACTTCTTCCCCTTTTTCAATTATATTTAATTCCTCCCACAAAATATCTTCGGATATTCCAGTTTTCAGTGAAATTTTAGAAATAAAATGATCTTGCTCAATTTTACTTTTCAATTCCAATACCAAAGGCAAAACGACATCTTTGATTTTCAAACCTAATTTTCTACCGTCACTTTCTTGCCGGATTAAATTATTCAAATTAAATTCTATTATATGGACTGAATTTTTTAAGGAATTTATCCAATCTTTTGTATCTTTCAAAATCAAATCGGCGGGATCGGAATTATTCAAAATTTCCACAAATTTAACTTCCATCCCCATACCCAAAGCCAATTTGGCTCCTTTATTCGCCGCGTTTAAACCGGCGCTGTCTCCGTCAAAAGCCATCGTTATTTTATCGGAAAGTCTTTTCAAAAGTAATAAGTGTTCACCGGTTAAAGCCGTTCCCGAAGTGGCGACCGTATTTGTAAAACCAACTTGGTGAGACATTATTATATCCATTTGACCTTCCACCAAAATAACAAAACCTCTTTTTCGAATATCCGTTTTGGCAAAATTATACCCGTATAAAACTCTTGATTTACTAAAAAGAACTGTTTCGGGACTGTTCAAATATTTTGCTTGCTCTTCATCTCCTTCAAACAATCTTCCTGAAAATGCAATGATTCTTCCGGAAGCATCAAATATTGGGAAAATTATTCTTCCTCTAAACCTGTCATAATAATTTCCTCCCTGTTCCGGTTTTTTAATCAAACCAACCTTTTCCATTTCCTCATCGCTGAAATTATCTTTTTTCAAATAATCACACAAATCTCTCCAATCATTTTTTGCATAACCCAAACGAAATTTTTCAATTGTTTCATCCTTCACTCCCCTGTTTTTTAAATATTTCAATGCTTCCGAATTCGATTTCAAGTTATTTTCAAAATAAAGAGTCGTTTTATCCATCAATAAGTACAAACGATTGGTTTCATCTCTTTTTTTTGGATTTTCTTTTACTAATTCCACCCCGGCTTTTTCCGCTAAAATTTTTAAAGCTCCCGGAAAATCAACTCCTTCAAATTGTTCAACAAAAGTAAATATGTCCCCGCCAGCACCACAACCGAAACATTTGTAAGTCCCTCTCTCAGGAGAAACAAAAAACGACGGAGTTTTTTCATTGTGAAAAGGACAATTGGCTTTAAAATTTCCTCCCGCTTTATTCAATTTTAAATAAGCACCAACAACATCAACTATATTTAATCTATCCTTTATTTGGCTTACATTATCATTAGGCATAATTATTTTTAATTTTTAATTTTATAATTTTTAAATAAATCTGAATTTTTAATTTTTAAACTTAACGAAAATTTTGCAAAGCAAAATTTTCGTCGTCGTGTTTAAAAACTTGGTCATTAAAAATTATTTGTAAAATTAAAAATTATAAAATTTAAAAATTCTGTCTGCTGTTATTCCCAACTTTCCCTTCTTTTATTGCCCAATGTTGCTTGCAATTCATCAATCATCGCTTTCTTTGGACTTCCTTCGTAACCTGTACCAGCCGGAATAAGCTTTCCGATAATAACGTTTTCTTTCAATCCGGTTAGGTTATCCTGTGCTCCACGCAACGAAGCGTTTATCAACATTTTTGTCGTGTTTTGGAAAGACACAGCAGACAAGAAACTCTCTCTGGTTAATGATACCTCGGTAATTCCAAGAATTAAAGGAATAACTTCCGCTTTCTCCAAACCTTTTTCTTTAGCAGTAGCATTTTCTTCCTCAACAATGTAATTTTCCACGATACTTCCGGGAGACAAACTCGTATCTCCGGCAATCTTTACTTTACTTCTTGAAAACATTTGTTTTATAATCACTTCAATATGTTTTCTTGAAATGGAAGCTCCTTGAAGCTCGTAAATTTTTGTCGCTTCATCAATAATGTAATTTTGTGTTTTGGTTTTTCCGGCATATTTAAACATCTCAGAAATATCAGCAGAACCGTCAGTTAAAATATCACCTTTTTTAACACTATCCCCAACTTTAACATTTATAATTCTCTTGAATGGAACTGAATAAGTGTTTTTCTTATCTTTCTTTAATTTACTCTTATCGGCAATATCCGGTAAAATCGTGATTTCTTTATCTTTCCCGTCCAAATTGATTTCAAGAACTGTTCCGTCAACCTTATTGACAACCGCCGGTGTTTTAGGCATTCTTCTTTCAAAAATTTCTTCAACTCGAGGCAAACCACTCGTAATATCTCCTCCCACGGAAGCGGTTCCACCTTGGTGGAAGGTTCTCATTGTAAGCTGAGTCCCCGGCTCGCCAATCGCTTGAGCCGCAATAGTTCCGACGGCTTCACCCAGTTCAATCAATTCGTTGTTTCCCAAATCAATTCCGTAACACTTCTTACAAACACCTCTTGAAGCCTCACAAGACATAGGAGACCTAACGGAAACATTTTCAATTCCGGCATCTTCCATTGCTCTGGCATCGTCCCTTGTAATGAAATGACCTTTTTTAAATAAAATTTTTCCTTTGGCATCTTCAACGGTTTTTGCCAAATACCTACCTCTGATACTTTTTTCAAAAGGAATTTCAAACCCGGCAGCACTGACTTTGTTTACGATAATAGAATCTTTGGTTCCGCAATCCTCCATATTTACGATAACATCCTGTGCCACATCAAACAAACGCCTTGTAAGATATCCAGCCTTAGCTGTATTCAAGGCGGTGTCAGCCAAACCTTTTCGTGACCCGTGCGTAGTAATAAAATATTCAATCGGAGTCAATCCTTCTTTTGAAGAAGAAATGATTGGGAACTCAATAGTTTCTCCTATAGTATTTTGAATCAAACCTTTCATACCAACCATTTGTGTCAAGTTTCCAAGAGAGCCTCTTGCTCCTGACATCCACATATCGTGAACAGACCCGTTTGGATCCAATGAATCTGGAATTAAATTTTCAACTTCACTTTTGGCGCGGTGCCAAATTTCAATATTGCTTCTGTGTCTTTCAACATCTGAAAGCAAACCTTCATCATACTGAGCCCAAATATTATCAGATTTTTTTCTTGCTTCTTCGATTATCTCATCTTTTCCTTCAGGAACATTAACATCATCAATTCCCCATGAAATTCCGGATTCGGTCACATATCTGAAACCAAAATCTTTAATCTTATCCAAAATGTTTGGAATTCTTCCCACCCCATACTTATCAATCAAATCATCCACCAAAACAGCCATCGCTTTTTTTGTAATTTCAAAATTGATGAAAGGATAATCGGATGGTAAGACACTGTTAAACAATAACCTACCTACTGTGGTTTCAAAAAGCTCTTCATTGAAAGCTTTATATTTTTCATTTTCAGTCGCCAATACATTTATTTTTGAACGAAATCCTATCGCACCCAAGTCATAAGCGGTAATGGCACTGTTTGGACTTTGATAAAAACCTCCTTCTCCTTTTTCTCCGTCAATGATTTTTGTCATCCAATAGCAACCTAAAACAATATCCAACAATTTAGCGGACACAACAGGTCTTCCACTTCCCGGTTTAAGAATATTTTTATCAGAAGCCATTATTTCTTTTGCTTCCAATTGAGCCTCTTCAGACAAAGGAACATGCACCGCCATTTGGTCACCATCGAAGTCAGCATTGAAAGCGGAACAAACCAAAGGGTGAACTTGGATAGCATTTCCTTCAATCAAAATCGGTTGGAAAGCCTGAATACCCAATCTGTGCAAAGTAGGGGCTCGGTTTAGTAATACATATTTTCCTTCAATGACACCTTCCAAAATTGCCCAAACTTCCGGTGCTCCGTCATCAATGAGTCTTCCCGCCCATTTTATGTTAAATGCCAAACCTTGTTCCAATATTTTTGAAATGACAAAAGGTCTGAATAATTCAAGCGCCATATGTTTTGGTAATCCGCACTGGTTAAGTCTCAAACTGGAACCAACAACAATAACGGAACGACCTGAATAGTCAACTCTTTTTCCAAGCAAATTTTGCCTAAACAAACCTTGTTTTCCTTTTAAATTATCAGAAAGAGATTTCAAAGGTCTTCTTTGTGCTTGACTCATTGCGCCTCCTCCGGCTTTGCTTGAATTGTCAATAAGAGCGTCAACGGCTTCCTGCAAAATTCTTTTTTCATTTCTCAAAATAACTTCCGGAGCATTTATTTCTTTAAGTTTAAAGAGGCGGTTGTTTCTGTTGATAACCCTTCGGTATAAATCATTTACATCGGAAGTTGCATGTCTTCCTCCTCCCAAAGAAACCATCGGTCTGATAGCCGGTGGGATAACGGGAATTCTTGTCAAAAACATCCACTCCGGTCTTACATCAGCTTTAGACATTCCTTTGAGCAAAGCCAATCTTTTATTTAATTTTATTCTTTCAATTGAACCGGCCTTTTCCATTCTTGTTTCCAAAGCGATAATCAAATCGTCAAAATTGATATTTTTACACATATCATAAATAGCCTCAGCTCCGATGGAAGCCTCAAATATAGTTCCGTATTTCATCGCAAATTTATGGTAACTGATTTCATCCAAAACAGTTCCTTCTTGAATACTGGAGATTTCTCTTTTTACATTCAAAAGCAATTCTTTTAATTTTTCTTTTGTTTTTTCATCATTAAAAGTTTTTATTTTGGTCTTGAATTCATTTTCAACATCCTTCAAAACTCTTTCTCTTTCGCTCTCATTTACTTGGGTAATAATGTAACCAGCAAAGTAAATAACTTTTTCCAAATCGGCAGTAGAAATACCTAAGACAAGACTTATTCTTGAAGGGATACTTTTAAGATACCAAATATGAGAAACGGGAGTTGCCAATTCAATGTGTCCCATTCTTTCTCTTCTGACAATTGCTTTAGTAATTTCAACTCCGCACTTTTCACAAACAATTCCTTTGTATCTTATTCCTTTATATTTTCCACAATAACATTCAAAATCTTTTTCCGGGCCAAAAATTTTTTCGTCGAACAAACCGCCCTTCTCGCTTCTTTGGGTTCGGTAGTTAATAGTTTCCGGTTTTGTAACTTCACCGTGAGACCATCCCAATATTTTTTCAGGGGAAGCCAACTTCAATGTCATGAAGTCGAAATCGGATGTTCTTTTTACTTCTTCTTTATTATTCATAGTTTAAAAAAATAATTAAAAATAATGTTAAAATTAATTTAAAGATTACTCTTTGTTTCCTCTTTTTACCATTTCAATATCAAGAGCCAATCCTTTCAAATTTTTCAACAACACATTAAATGAAGCCGGAATATTAGGATCCGGAATTCTTTGCCCTTTAATAATTGCGTCAAATGCCGCCGACCTACCCAAAATATCATCTGATTTGATAGTCAAAACCTCTCTTAATGTATAAGCTGCTCCATGACCCAACAAAGCCCAGACTTCCATCTCTCCAAATCTTTGCCCACCTCCTTGCGCTTTTCCTCCGAGTGGTTGCTGATTGATAAGTGAGTAAGGACCGACTGACCTCATGTGAATTTTGTCTTCAACCATATGGTGAAGTTTCAAAATATACATATAACCAACCGCAATATCTTGATTGAATCTTTCTCCGGTTCTTCCGTCAATCAAAGGAATTTTTCCATTTTCATTAAAGCCCGCTTTTTTTAATTCTTCTTTAATTTCAACATCGGTTGCTCCCATAAATGGAGGAACGATTGCTTGGTAATTCAAGGTGTGAGCTGCCAAACCAAGGTGCAATTCCAAAATTTGTCCCAAGTTCATACGAGAAGGAACACCCAAAGGTGTAAGAATAACATCCACCGGAGTTCCGTCTTCCATATGAGGCATATCCTCAACAGGCAAAATTCTTGAAATAACTCCTTTGTTTCCGTGTCGTCCTGCCAACTTGTCACCAACGGAAATATTTCTCAATTCCGCGATTTCAATATAAATTTTCTTTATAACGCCCGATTCATTAGTTTCCCCTTTATCTCTTGCAAAAACTTTAACGCTGACAACCCTTCCTTTCTTTCCCCCAGGCATTCTCAAAGAAGTGTCTTTAACGTCTCTAGCTTTCTCGCCAAAAATTGACCTGAGCAATCTTTCTTCCGGAGTTAATTGGGTTTCTCCTTTCGGAGTGATTTTACCAACCAAAATATCTCCTGGCCCAACTTCCGCTCCGATACGAATAATTCCCTCTTCATCAAGGTCTTTAAGTTTTGACTCGCTCACATTTGGAATATCATGAGTTGTAACTTCCGCTCCCAATTTTGTGTCTCTAACATTTTCCATAAATTCTTCAACATGAATGGAAGTGAATTTGTGGTCTTTAACCATTCTTTCAGAAAGAATGATGGCATCCTCGTAGTTGGCTCCTGACCATGACATAAAAGCAATTAAACAATTTTGTCCAATAGCAATTTGTCCGTTGGCACTTGAACTGACATCCGCCAAAACATCTCCTTTTTTTACTTTTTGTCCCAAATCAACAGACGGTCTGTGGTGGAACACTGAAAAAGCGTTTGTTCTTGAAAAGTTAATAAGTCTGTATTCTTTTTCTTTTCCGGCTGAATTTTTTACTTTTATTTTCTTAGCATCAACATAAGAGATAACCCCACTTTCTTCCGCCAAAAGAAGTCTTCCTGTATCTCTCGCCGCTTTTTCTTCAATTCCGGTTGCGACCAAAGGAGCCTCAGGAAGAATACAAGGAGTTGCTTGCTTCTGCATGTTTGAACCCATTAAAGCTCTGTTAGCGTCATCGTGATTTACAAAAGGAATCATTGAGGTCGCAACTGAAAAAGCTTGATTAGCAGCCACATCAATAAAATCAACTTTATTTCTTTCTATCAAACTTGGTTTGCCTCTTTTTCGAACTTCCACTTTTTTATCTAAAATAGATCCTTTGCTGTCATAATTAATGGCGGAGTGCGCAATGTTGTATCGCTTTTCAGTGGAGGCATTCAAATAAATAATTTCTTTTGTTATTTTTCCTTTCTCTACTTTTGCATAAGGAGTTTCCACCATTCCGTATGCATTTATTTTTGCATAACTGGCAAGTCTCAAAATAAGACCTATGTTTTGGCCTTCAGGAGTTTGAATCGGACACAATCTTCCGTAGTGGGAAGGGTGAACATCACGAACTTCAAAAGAAGCTCTTTCTCTCACCAAACCGCCGGCACCCAAAGCAGAAACGGTTCTCAAGTGTTCCAACTCATACAAAATATTGTCTTGTTGCATAAATTGAGACAATTGGTTTGTTGTATAAAATTCTTTAATTCTTGCTTGCAAAGGTCTCGGGCTGATAAGTTGAACCGGCAAAACGGATTCAACATCAATAATAGACATTCTGTCCTGAATGTTTCTTTTCATTTGCAACATCCCTACTCGGAATTTTTGTTGAATCATTTCTCCAAAATATCTGATTCTTCTTGAACCCAAATCATCAATGTCATCTTCAGTTGAATCCGGAGTTAAATTCAATTCAACTATATGGTTGATAATCAATTTCAAATCCTCCAAAGAAAGTGTCCTTTCTTCCAATGTTTTTTTGTCAACCGAGTTTTCAAATCTTTTATTAAAATAAAATCTTCCCACTTCTGATAAATCATATTTTTCTTTTGTTAAAATAGAAGCGACGAAATCTTTTGCATGACCAGCAGCCACCATTCCACCATCTCTTAATCTTCTGTAAATTTCAATGTAAGAGCTGTCCGTGTCTTTAGCGACATCTTTATTCATTGAGGCCTCAATTGATTTTTTAACATCAGGGTTTTTGAATAGAGAAAGAAGATTTTCACCCGCTCCAAAAATTCTCAATAGAGAAGAAATTGGGAATTTTCTTTTTCTGTCAATTCTTACATAAATAACACCGTCGGCATCAGATTCTATTTCAATCCAAGCACCACGTGAGGGAATTATTTTTGCTCCGAAATATTTCTTTCCTTTGATTTCTTGAGCGGTAAAAAATACCCCGAAAGAACGAGCTAATTGAGGAACAACTACTCTTTCCACTCCATTTATTATGAAAGTTCCGTGGTCTGTCATTATAGGAAAATCAACCAAAAAGATATCCTGTTCTTTTTCTGAATTTAAAGTCTTGTTTTTTAATTTAACTCTGGCTTTTAGAGAAACGGTATAAGAAAGTTTATTGTCTTTGGCATAAAATTCATCGTGTTCCGGTTTAGCCAATTCAAAGCTTTTAAATTGCAATTCAAATTTTTTCTCAGAATAATCTTTAATGGAGGCAAATTCTCCCAAAATTTCATTTATGCCTTTTTCAACAAACCATTTGTAAGAATTAATTTGTGGCTCAACCATATCCGGTAATTCAACCAACGGTTCTTTGAATTTACTAAAATACTTTTTTTCTAATTTATTTTGAGTACTCATATTTTTTAGTTTCTAGTTTTTAGTTTGTAGTTTTTAGTTAAAAATTTGCTTCCTAAACCAAAACTTTGTTTTGGTCGGTCTAAACCCGTTCGGGTCGACTGAAGGACGAACAATCTTACAGATTGTTTTAGTTGCAAATTTTTATATCATTTTTCAAAATGATATAACTTTCAACTAACTTATTAAATATTAATAATCTTCAATTTACGAGCATGAATTAACCTCGTAATTTAAAACATAAATAAAACACAAAAAAAACAAAAGCCTCTTCTTTTTTTATGAGGTTTTTAAATTTTGTGTTTTTGTTTTGCTATATCGCCATTTTTTAACAAAACAATTGCCATTAAAATTAAAAATGGCTTAAATTATTAAACTTTCTAATAAAGATTGGAATCTCCATCGCAACTCAATCAAACCAGATATATTGAAAGACAGTTTATATTAAAACAAACAGTTTGTCAAATTTAATTTTAGTCAAGTGTGGATAACTTAAAAATAGCTTACAGTTGACAGCCGACAGTTGACAGTAATAACAAACGGACGAATTTTGGCGAAGCCAAAATTCGTCCGTTGTTAAACAAAAAAAATCAAGGACTTTGTCCTTGATTTTTTTGTTTAAAATTTGTTTATTTATTATCCTTTCTTTTCTTCTTCGTTGATATCAACTATCGGCTGTTCGCTGTCAGTTTTTTTCTCAGCTTCCTCCACTAGTGCTTCTTCAATTGGAATTTCTATTTCTGCTGGAGTTTCAACTGAAATTTCTTCTTTTACATCTTCATTAATAATGTCGGCTATTGGCTGTTCACTGTCGGCTTTTTCACCCACTTCTTCTACTACTACAGATACTTCTTCAATAGGAGTTTCAACTGAAATTTCTTCCGCTGGAATTTCAACTGGAATTTCTTCTTTTATTTCTTCAATTTTTACATCTTCGTTGCTATCGACTATCGGCTGTTCACTATCAGCTTTTTCATCTGCTTCTTTTTGCGCTTTTTTCTCAGCTTCAGCTTTCGCTTTTGCTTCTTCTTTTTCTTTAGCTTCGGCAACCGCTTTTTCATTTACAACCGGAGATTTTTTGGGAAGAACATTTATTTTATTTCCTTCAATAACTTTTTCACTTACTAAAATATTGTGAACGGTATCTGAAACTTGGGCACCTTGTCCAATCAATTCCTTAACTCTATCGCCACTAATGATTTTTCTAACATTTTTTCTAGGGTCATAATTTCCCAAAACCTCCAAAAAGTTACCGCTCTTTGAACTATTTTTAGAATCAGTCAAAACAATCCTAAATGAAGGATCGTGCTTTCTTCCCACCCTTTGTAATCTGATTTTTAACATAGACAATATACTAGCAAAACAATCCCGATAATGCAATAACGAAACCAAAAAAAACACAAATTCAAAAACGCCCTAGTTAAATAAAATGTTTAACGGGGCAGGCAAAAACCAAACAACTTTGCTATGCAAAGCCTAGCTACACAAAACACAAACGACGGGAAAAGCTTCGCTTTTCTCCGTTGTTGTTTCTATGCTCGCCCCGTTAAATTTATTTTTACTGGGTCTTTTTGCACTCAGCCTGTAACAATCTGCGAAAAACCGATTTTGAAAAAATCGGTTTTTACTTATTACTTATTACTAGTCGTAGACCTCATCAACGGGAACAACTGAGTTTCCCTGATTGGTTTATCTACCAAAGTGCTGAAAAGTCTTTCCCCAAAACCAAAACCGCAAGTTGGTGGCATTCCATATTCCAACATTTCTACAAATTCCCAATCGGGCATCATAGCTTCCTCATCTCCCCTTTCCAAAAGTTTTTGTTGATTTTCAAATCTTTCTTTTTGATCCACAGGATCATTCAACTCAGAATAACCATTCCCGATTTCACTTCCCGCCAAAATAACTTGAAATCTTTCAACCAAGTCCTGGTTATCTTTTGTTGATTTTGACAAAGGTGCGACAAGTTTAGGATGATTAATCAAGAAAGCCGGCCCTGCAATTTGTTTTCTGCAATATTTCCAAAGAGTATCAGTTAATCTTTCACGATTATTTCCTTCATATTTAACTTTCAATTCATCTAATTTATTTTTCATTTCTTCTTCAGAAGCTTCCAAAATATCAATTCCTGTTTTATCCAAAACTTCTTGTCGGTAATCAATTTTTCTCCAATCGTCAGCCAAATCAAATTCGTAACCTTTAGCTTTAAATTCAGTTGTCCCAAAAACTTCTTTCGCCAATTCACGATATAATTCTTTCACTAATTCCATTCCGTCATTGTAATCGGCATAAGCCCAGTAAAATTCAAGATTAGTAAATTCCTGCAAATGATCCGGGCTGGTTCCTTCGTTTCTGAAAATTCTGCCTATTTCAAAAGTTTTAGGAAATCCTGCTGACATCAATCTTTTTTGCCACAACTCTCCAACCGAAATTCTCAAATACAAATCCATATCAAAATCATTGTGATGAGTTACAAAAGGTCGCGCTTCCGCACCTCCTGTCGTAATCTCTAAAGAAGGCGTTTCCACTTCCAAAAATTCTTTTTTATTGAAAAAATTTCTCGCGGTGTTCCAAAATTTTGCTTTTTTGACAAACAACTCCCTTTCTTCCGGATTCATCAACAAATCCAAATATCTTTTTCGATATCTTTCTTCAATATCTTGTAACCCGTGCCATTTTTCAGGAAGAGGTCGTAAACTTTTGGACAACATTTTCCAATCAGAAATTATAACGGACTGCTGTCCTCTTTTTGTTGTAAACATTTTTCCTTTCACTTGAATAAAATCTCCAATATCAACGGTGTCTTCAAAAAAACTAAAATCTTTTTCATCAAAATCTTCTTTTTTAATTATTCCTTGAAAAGTTTCTGTGCCGTCTGTGAAATTAAAAAACGAAAGTCCGCCTTGTGGTCTTAGTGACATAACCCTACCAACAAGTTTAACTTCTTTGTCCTCTTCAAAATTGCCAATCGCTTCCTTTATTGAAAAATCAAAATCCGCTCCCGCAGGATACGGATCTATTCCAGCTTCTTTTAGTTTATTTAATTTTTCCAATCGCACTTGGCGGATATCTTCGAGTGAACTCATGGTTTTTTTATTAGGGTTTAGGGTGTAGCGTTTAGGATTTAGGTAAAAGGACTTAAAGAATTTTTAATTTTGTAATTTTTAAACCTGACGAAAATTTCCTTTGGAAATTTTCATCGTCGTGTTATTGTGTTTCAAAATTAATTCATTCAAAAATTCGATATTGAATCGAAATTAAAAATTAAAAATTAAAAATTAAAAATTCTTTAACTATACCCTAAACGCTATACCCTACACCCTTTTTTTTATTTAATATTTTCAATTTTGTATCTCATAAGGGAACCATTAGGAGCCGTAAATGAAAACTCCTCTCCTTTCTTCTTTCTAAGCATTGCTTGAACGAGTGGAGAACGCACAGAGATTTTTCCCTCAGACATATTAGCTTCTTCAGCACCAACAATTTTATATTCCACTTTATCTTTTTGACCTTGCTTGGTTAAAACTACTGTTCCACCTATTCCAACTTCATTTTTACTACCACCATCAACAACCACAACATCTTTTAAAATATTTTCGAGTTGCATAATTCTTTGTTCCAATTCGGCTTGAGATTCTCTGGCTTGATGATATTCGGCGTTCTCACGCAAATCACCCATAGAGCCGGTTTGATCCAATTCTTTGGCTATTTCGCCTCTTTTTGTTGTTTTCAAATAAACTAACTCTTCAGTTAATTCTTTAAATTTTTCTTTTGTTAAATATTCTTTGTGTTCCATAATACCGCATATACTAGCACATTAATTATGCAAAAACCATTCAATATTCCCCAAGTTCAAGAATTAGTTGCAACACCTAAGTCTATTAATTAAGATTTAGGCAATATGAAAAATAAAAAAGAAAAAAGAATTTTTTACGACAAAGCATTAATGAGACTTATGATAGTACTGAATAGTCCGGTAATCAAAGCAATCAAAGTAGACCTGTCTTTATACCAAATAAAATTCTGTGACGAATTAATCAATTCGCTTTGTTGAATTTTCGGATTTTGAATATTTTGCTGATTTTGAATATCCTGATTTCCCATGTAAATATTATATAACAATTTTAAAAAGTATGTTAGAGGTAAGTGTGGATTTTAAAAAATGTCTGAATTGTCGCTTTTTTCCGCTATGTTCCGAAGCTTACAAAAACGAGAGATAAATTAACACGCTGTATTTCCACGTCGGTGAGCCAAATTTTTTGAAAAATAAATTTGCTTTGCAAATTTATTTTTCAAAAAATTTGGCTCACCTCCTCGCAAAGACGAAAATTTGAAAATTTTCGTTGACGAATTTTGGCAGTGTAAATTTTTATTTCATCAATCCCTTTTTGTCTTGCAATGCTTTATAAAAATGGTGGTTGTCCAAAACAGCAAACAAAAGTTTTTTTGGATGTCTTCTAATAATAATTTTTCTGTTTTTATCTGATATTTCATCAACAGTCTGGCCGTCAGCCACCAAATAAACAGGGTCTGAATTTCGACTACCCAAAAATTCAATTTCTATTTCTGAATCGGGATTAATGACAAGAGAGCGAATATTCAAATGAACCGGACAAATGGGAGTCAAAACAAGAGAAAAAATTCCCGGTTGAATAATCGGGCCACCCGCCGAAACATTATAACCGGTAGAACCGGTTGGAGTACTGACAATAAATCCGTCACTATTCAAATTTTTGTAAATATTTTCTGAATCAATTTTTACATTAAAAGAACCCATTGATGTAGGGTGTTTCAAATAAACATCGTTGGCAAAAGGACCAAATTTTTTACCGTCCAATTCCAATTCCAATCCTATTCTCTTCTCAATTTTATAATTACCGCCAAGCACTTTTTTTAAAATCTCCCGCCACTCCAAAATATTTCCGCTGGTCAAAAAACCGACATTTCCGGCATTTATTCCCAAACAAGGAATATCTCTTTGAGAAAATTTGGCGATATTATGCATAACGAAACCATCTCCCCCTAAAACAATAACAAGGTCAGCATCTTCATTTTGAGAAACTACCTCGTGACTTTCTTCCTTTAGCCACCTTTCCATTTCACTTTTTGTTTTTTGGGCATTATCCTTTTCCGGATGTGCGGTAATTATAAATTTCATAGAGATAAATATACCACTTGGCTTTGCCAAAGCCAAACAATTAGATTATTCAAATTGATTATTCAAATTTAAAATTTACGGTAAACTGTGACGGTCGTCACGATTTACCGTAAATTTATTTAAATACAAATTTATTAAAAACTAAACAGTACTATATTACGTAATATAGTACTGTTTAGTTTTTAGTTTTTGGTTAGTTTAAAATCCCCAGAGGCAAGGCCTCTGGGGATTTTAAAAAATTGTTTTTTATTGTTTAAAATAAATTGTGATTTCTAAAGCATCATCGTTTTCCGGCAAACCTGACGGATTATCTTTTTTCAAAATTAAAGCCCCTCTTTTTGAGAATTCACCGATGAATTCCGGTTTTTCAAATTCAATCACAGCTTCAAACGAAACAAAGTCTGTGGTCATCCAATCTCCTTTTGCCGTCGCATAACTTTCAGCAATTATTCTTCCATCCCAGTCAACCAAAACAACGGGAAAAGTCGCTTCAAAAAACCAATTTCCTCTCGCTTCTCCTTTTATAACCAAAGGGCTTGTGATTTCTTGCTCGGGTTGTGGAGTTTCCAAGATTATCAAATCTGATTTATCCTCTTTGTCCTCACACAATTCTATTGGCATCGGTGAAGAAGGCGCTCCGTGTTTAACCCATTTCCCTTCCGAACAAATCCAAGTATCCTCATCTCCGCGAATAACGATAATAATTAAAACCAAAGCTATTGCCACTAATATTATTTTTATAAATTTATTCATACTTATACCATATCCCAAAAACCTAGCTCTATATTTACCGAAATTTTAACCGAAGACTTTGCAAAAAATCTTCAGAATATCCCGATATTCTTCATATTTTTTGCTTCGTCTCGATTAAAATTTCGAAAAATATTTAGAGCAGAGT
>JAHIOZ010000160.1 GCA_018894995.1 Patescibacteria group bacterium
ATTAGGTCTACTTGTGTATCGATATCTGGCACTAATTCATTCAATATCCTTCTAGAAAACTCAGAATGACGTGTAGCAACCAACTCCACGCCAGACTCCCTTAGATTACTATCAATATCTATCAATGCCTTGAAAGCCGGCTGACTCCGTAAATCAGAAAAGGCATCCATAGTGACACCCAATGCCTCTGCGCAAAGCGGGATGCGAGGGGAAAAATTATATTGATGGAAAACCGCTACCGACAAGTAAAAATTCTTTAGTTCAGGTGATCTGTTAAGTTTTTCGATCTCCTCAGATATTATTTCATCTAACCGCCGGAATCGCTTGTCAAACCAAGTGTAAAGAATAAGCAGGATATCTCGATTGCACTCATTAAACTGCTTTGCCCTATCGATCAATAGATCCCTTTTGTCTCGGACTCTCGGCTCAAGTCTGCTAACAATCTTGAAAAGCTCGCCAATTTCCTGATCGTCCAATTTGTGAGATATAGAAAGAGGATAATATTTGTAAAGCTGCAAAAGTCGGTCTACAGCGTCGGATACACGTGCCTCTTCATATTGATCTTGGTTTAGAGTGAGAATTAGGACACAGGGTTTGCCATGGTTTTCAAGGTAGCCCAGAAGATGATCCAACGCACCAAGGCGATGGAAAAGGTGATCAGCTAATATCACCGGTATTGTCTTTAATAGCCCGTCCTCGTTGTCATGAAAAAATAGCGATAAGAATTTATCGATTTGCCTGCCATCCCACCCTGAAATGCTAATCGCTTTTTCCGATCCATTTGGCTTTTCAAGATAACTGGCATGATGAGATAAAATGAGAGCAGGTTGGCGTAGCTCAGAGTAAGTATAGGCCATAAGCTGTCTCGCTAACGCACTTTTCCCAGAAGCTCTTTTTCCCGTGATGACTAAAAGTTCAGGGCTTTTCGTCCGTGCCACCTTTGCGATAGCTTTTTTTAGCTGTTTTGCGACATCATTAAAAATGATTCGCTTAACGTAGTATCCTTTAGATAATATCATATCAGTAGGATGCGTCTTCCACAGATCTACCAGCTTCTTTTGCGGAATCCCTTCGAGTTTTTGAGCCTCGTCTTCAAGATAGCCTTCATAGTAACTGATAAATTGGGAACAGAACTGTTTATGTTCTGCAATTGTAAGTCCGGCCTCTTTTCCTGCCGCTTTTATCCATATTTTTCGTTCAATGTCCATAGCCCCCAAAGGCCTCTTATGATCTTTTTGTAGAGCAACGACAGACTCCATAAATGCTTGAAAAGTTCCTTCTATTAAATTCAGACCAGCTTCTTCTATATCTGAACGGTCAGTCGGATTTACATCCTTTAAAACAACAAAGGCTTTAAAAGGCTGGTGGAAGAAACTTGCAATATTGTTGTAAGTTTCGATTACACTCGCCAAAATGGGGTTGTTTTCAGCACGATGAGCTTGAAAGCCAATGAAGATAATAGAACAATCATAGGCATACCTCGCCAGTTCTTCCAAAAAAGGCTTATTGCGCGCAATACTTTCTCGAAAGTCAGACCGAGTTATCACTAATGGCAGAGAGCTATCGTGATGTTGTTCTAATTCACGACAGCATCCATGAATTTTGAAGTATTTTAGTTTCCCTTCGTCTGTACTAAAAATCGAAGCAGAATCCTTGGGGTCAACTACTGGGAGCAACCTATATCTCTTTGTCTCAACAGTATGTTCAGCGAACTCCATGCAGTGGTCATAGTTGGTAGTAAATATTGCTTTCCAACCCAGTTGGAATATTTTCTTATGGACATCAAGATTAGTATAATTCTTATTGTCCATAAAATATTGAATCAGCTGGTTGTTAACCCATCTTCTTGTAAAACTCGGATCTTTGTCAAGTTTTGCGACCAGTCGCGGCAAATCACGCTTGAAATCAGCGTAGGCAGCTATATTTCCAGCTTTTTCAAATAGATAGTTGGCTAACCCTTCACCACCAAAAAGCCCCGCGGCTTGACTTGCCCCAGCACCCAAGAAAAGTACTGCTTTGCTGTTGGAAACATCATCTTTGAGTTGTCCTAAAAGCTGCATGTCATTTCTCCTTTGTTCATAATGGATTGCTTCATAGTAGTTGTCTCGTCCTCTCACAGGAAAAAAGACGATTTTCACTTTTGATAATTTGATAACCGCAGCGGTCTACGATTTCGCCTAACTTGAAACTATATACTTTGCAACTGAGCTGAAACGTGACCGGCATCTGTTAAGATATCCTGATAGTTAAGTGTTAAAAAGGCATCCAGTTTAGCCTTCCAATCGGCCATATACATTGGTTTACGACCCCTGGCCTGCAATTCGGCGAAGTCAAGGTACTGACTGACAATAAGATTCAGAGTGCTGAGTTCTTCCTCATTTAAATAATTTTTGGCCACAATTACATCCGCTTTGGAAAATCGACGTCTCCGTCTACTGCCCTTCCAGTTGGTCAATCCCATGTATGGTTTCGTGGCATCGGAACGTTCGGCAATCAATTCGGCAGCAGTATGGCCCGTAATCGCATAGTGTAATTTGTTTTGGACCGTTGCGAAAAACTCCCTGGAAATGGGGTGATTAGAGTTATAATCGATACTGGTGGCATAGATCTCACGGATCTTTTGGTAAAAACGCTTCTCCGAGGCCCGTATAGCCCGGATTCGTTCTATCAATTCGTCGAAATAATCCAATCCCCCGGGTTCCTGGAGACGCTCATCGTCCAATGTGAATCCCTTGACGATGTACTCACGAAGACGTTCAGTGGCCCACTGACGGAACTGGGTACCTCTATAGGATCGAACTCGATATCCAACGGAAATAATGACATCGAGATTGTAATACTTGGTCTTGTATCGTTTACCGTCACGGGCAGTTGTCAAGTATTCCTTGACAACTGAATGTTTATCCAATTCGCCTTCTTTGAATATGTTATGGATATGCAGGCTAATATTCTGCTTGGTCGCCTGGAAAAGTTCTGCCATCAAGCCCTGAGAAAGCCATACAGTCTCATTTTCCAGCCGAACTTCGATACGATTGTGCCCATCTTCTGTTTGATAAAGTAAAATCTGGGATGATGTAGCCGATTTTTCAGGCAAATTGTCCGTCATTCCTTTTTCTCCTATGAGATGACAATAGGGCCGTCCTGGATCTTATCAAGAAGGTTTTCCTCAACATCCACGATCCAGTTCCTGACATCATCCTCAGTTTTCAGGGTTCCACTGGTAAGTTTAACCGTCTGAGTTTCGGGTTCCAACAGCCTTGCCGCTGAAAGCGCTGCGTTGCTGAACTGCTTCGGCAATGCATCGATTTTGGTCTTCCAATTGGTTATCGAGGTCTCTTCTAAAGATTGAACCAATTTTGAGTCATCCCCTATAGAAAGGTCAGGAATATCGGCTATCCCTTCTGTAAATAGAATTTCTTCCTGCTGAACGGAAGATATTGTATTCCAGTTGTCATTATCTTCTAAAGCAGCCATTTCATGATCATAAGCGGCCTGGAAATCATCATAGGCTCTCTTTACAGCCTTGCGGAGAGCTGTGACAGCATCTTTGTGAATCGCTGGAATAGGATCAGTTTCATCAAGCAACCGTCGCTCGTCGCGAACAGCATTAGCTTGTCTATTAAGATCTTCTGATGCAGGTAGGGTTTTGCTGTGTTTCAAAAGGGTTTGGAGTGTTTCCCATGTGGGTTTACGTTTAGCGGCCAGATCCGCCAGGGCAGACCAATCCTTGACCTGTTGTGTAAGGATGACATATTGATTCAGAATCTCGGCGAGTTGTTCATTTCCGGCTAATGCTCTTAAGTTATCAAGATGATCTGTTGAAGGACATTCCGGCATAGGGGGTTCGCCACCAGCTCTATCTGCCACATCCATTAGATAAGCAAGGAACTGCCCTGCAGCGATTGACTCCTCATTAGGTTTGCAGGGGATTCCAGCGCCTTGGAATAGTTTACGCAGTTTGATACGGGCTCTCGCATCTATGGTTACCGTTTCCACACGGAAATCACTGACCGATATCTTGGCCTGGTCGAGGTCCCCTTGTTTGAGCTGAACGCCTTTGTGTGTGACACGTATGTGACCCGTTGTGAACAGTGTAATCAAAGCCGCGTCAATTGCATCACGGGGCCAGCCATAAGGTGTGC
>JAHIOZ010000169.1 GCA_018894995.1 Patescibacteria group bacterium
ATTTTATATCAGCAATATCCTGTTCTTCACAATGACTTCTTTCCTTTAAGTAATCTATAACTCCTAATTTGTCTTGTCTTTTATCATCGCTTTTAACATCTCTTACATATTTTTGTATTGTTGGAGCAGCAGGACACATTACTCTGTCACATAACCATCCTATTTTTTCCCATGCTTTGATTGTTTCGCCTTTTGCTTTTAAGCAGGATGCGCAGTCTTCTCCTTTATCACTTTCTTCATTAGGGTCACATGTATTTGGACTGAATCCTTCTAAAACAGCTCCAGCTTTGCAAGAAGTCCATTCTTTAAACTTGTAAACTAACCAGACAACCCAGCTTCCTAAACATCCGACAAAAGCAAACTTCTTGGCAATATCAACTGGTTTCAGGACAAGATCAATTGCATTAATTGTTTCATTTATTCCTGTAACCATTGTTTTCAATAATGATTTTGGCAATATTTTATCAATAGGAAGTCTTCTGTCAATTGCAATCTCTACATTAAAACACATTCTTTGAGTTCCATAAACTATACCTTGCTCTACACTCCTTCTTGCTAATGGACTACTTTCTTCTCCTGTTGTTCCAGTCATTGTTGTTCCGTAAGGATCTTTGTAAGCATAGTTTATCTCAAGCACTAAAGGAAGTTTTACACAGCCAAATTTAGGAACAATACATTCTCCCAGATTATGATTGCTAAGATTATTTTCCTGCTCCAAACTTGTAAGGTTATGTTCTGTATACTGTTTTTTCAGATCTATTAAAAAATAAGAACTTCTGTAATAATTGCTGTGTTTGTCCCAGACATGGCCAAAAAACTCTCCATCAAACTTTTCCTGGTCAATCATGTTTAATGGCCTTAATGTTATTCTGGGCCTGTCA
Organism: Patescibacteria group bacterium; assembly: GCA_018894995.1. Classification (GTDB taxonomy): domain Bacteria; phylum Patescibacteriota; class Minisyncoccia; order Phycocordibacterales; family UBA12079; genus UBA12079. The sequence continues at coordinate 882 of JAHIOZ010000169.1, forward strand.
TTTATTGTTGCATCTTTACTCTCACCAGGACCCTGCCATTTATAGTTGACATTAAAACCAATTCTGGAAACCCCCTGCAATAATAATCTTGGAATTATAATATCTGGAGTTACCTGCCCTATCTCAATATTCCAGTCACCACCTTGACCGCAAATCTGGTAAGCAATATTAGCAGCAATAGGATTGCTTTCCAGACCAACATCATCCACTGCTATAATCTTGACATTATTTTCCCAGATAGGAGCACTTTCCCCTCTTATATTCACAGAAGTCTGCCTTATCTCAATATCTCCACTGACTTTTCTTCTTAAGTCAATATCAATTTTAAAATTTCCTTCTTCATCTGTTTCAGTTTTATAGCTTGATTCCTCATCTTCATCAATATAAACATGAACAATAGAATGCTCACTAACCTTACCTTCTATTGTAACTTCTTTTGTATAGCTTGGGCTTAACTTATCCAGATTAGAATAAGTTATAGTAGGAGGACTTGAGTCATGGATTGTTTTATTTTTTATTAAAACAGTGTTTCCAGCTGTATCGCTTATATTAATAATAACTTCATTTAATCCCGGATTTAATCCAAGTGAATAAGTAAAAGAACCTTCAGCTTGTATAATTCCCTTAGGGGTTATTCCTCCACATACTGATTGCAGTTGAGTTGGATCTCTTATGTTTTCATTTCCTCCATCTAAGGTTGTAACACTTATCTTTTCTTTAGGACCCATACTGCAGTCTTTGTAAACTGCAGCTATCTCATAATTATAAGTTGTACTGGTCTTAGCATAGTTGTCTACAAATAAATTCTTTGTTGGAATTCCAATCAATCCTATATCTTCCCTGTAAATCTCATAATGATCAATGTCTTCTAACTCATTCCAGTTTAATGTTACAGAATTTGGAGTCAGTTTAAGATAATCTGAATGGAAATTTTCAACTTTCTTATGAACATTTATTCCAGAAGCTATTTTAGAATAAAATGTTATTGTACAAGGTTCACTAACTGTTCCACTGATTATTAAATGCGGCTCTTTAGATAATTTTGGTATAGAACTGATTGTATATTGAGGAGGAGATGTGTCAACTATAACAGTAAATTCCTTTTCTGTTTTTAAATTATGAGAATCAACTGCTTCTATTTTTATTGTATTATTTCCTTCTTCTAAACCTCTTACTTCAATATCAATAGTTCCATTGCTTGTTGCAGTTTTACTCAACATTCCATTATATACTCCATTAACATAAAACTTGACTTCTGAATATGGCTTGGTTGTTCCTGTAATCTGAATTGATTTTTTATTATAGTGTTGAGGTAATGTAACTTCTATTGTTGGAACAGAAACATCTTCTCCAGGAACAAAACTGCTTATTTCAGAAGATGCGCAATTTTCATCAATATCGCAGCTCTCAACCTTAAAATAATATATTTTTTCTTCAGTTAGCCCTGAAATCTGGATATTATGATTTATAGTATGAGTGCTTAATCCTTGTGCGTTCTCTAAAGCGCTAGTCTCGCTGTAATACAATGTGCTGTTGCTGCTTTCATCTGTTGTCCATGTTATAGTTGCAGAATTTACAGTTAAAGCAGCTATTTTGACTTCTGTGATTTTAGGAGCAGTTAAATCAGGTTCAGCTGTAGTCACAGTTAATACATCTGATTTTTCTCCTATGTTTCCACCTTTATCAACAGCACTAATCTGATAACTATAATCTGTTAATGCACTAAGTTCTGTGTCAGTAAAGCTATTTGTTGTTATGTTTTTGATTATTTCACTGTCTCTATAAACTATATAATAATCTAAATGTGTACTTGTGCTTTGATCCCATTTTAGGTCAATAGTTTCTGTAGTTACTGATCCATTAATTAAATTAGTAATTTTATCAGGTGGTGGAATGTTTTCAGTAGTGAAACTCAATAAGGAAGATGTATTGCACTTATCCTCATTATCACAGGACTCAACTTTGTAATTATAATTAGTGTTAAACATAAGATTAGTCAGCTTTACATAATGTTCTGTTGTCAGTGTATTGTTTTTTTCAGTATTGTCTAAACTCTGGGTTTTTCCATAACGTACAGTGCTTTTTGAACTTTCATCAGTCTGCCATGTGATTAAAGCAGTGGAATCTGTGACCTGATCATTAATATCACTGATACTGACTGCATAGCTTAGAGGCCAAGCTAGTATAAAGTTGATTATAAGTGCTGCTATTATCTGAATTGTTTTTTGTTTCATGTAAACTCTGGCCTCAACTCCTGTTTGTAAGCAGTATTCTCATCTAAAAATTGGATCATCTCAAAAGTTGTATTTTCATCAAAAGGTTTTGGCAGATATTCTATAATATGGAATGTTATCTTGTCTTTTCCATACATTTCTTCATAAACAACATCCCAATCTGCTTTATAACCTCCAATTGAAATTCCGTCAACATTATCCATAAGAATAATATCAATGCTATATTTGCTGTCGTCCTCAATCAATTTTATTTTCTTTATTTCTTCTGTATCATCATCCTCAAATGGATATTGGTTATAATTAATCAGGTTTTCATCATCATGGCTCTGGATATTGATCAAAGCAGAGTTATAGTCCTCTAATTCTTCAGATTCCTGTATAACTCCCATGAAATATTTGTGTTTTACAACACTGAAATCAAATTCTTTTAGTTTTCTCATGCTTATTTCAATATTCTTTTCATCTAGTACTTGTGTTTCTCCTTTCAGATAGCTTTCTTTTTCTGCTTCTAAAATTCCATGAGCACAATTACTTGGTAATTGAGTTCTTAATCTGTAAACTCCCTGGTCTGCTTTTGTTGTTCCAAGCTTGCAGCTTGTTCTATAGCAATTATAAGTGATATCAACATTATTTAGTTCAATGCCTTGTATTCCTTCCTCTATACCTAAAGCTCTGATATCATAGATTTCTCCGTCTAATTGAGTGCATTCTTCTTTGTACTCTGGAATTATTGAAGTAAACAAGCTTCTTCCAAAGTCTACTCTTCTGCCTTGGTTATGGTCTATTAAAACAGGGA
>JAHIOZ010000183.1 GCA_018894995.1 Patescibacteria group bacterium
TGCAATGGAACGAATTGGCGAAAAATACCAGAGCTTTGTAGCAAAGTTAATAGCTGATCTTGGCAAGGCAATATTTATACTCGGTATAGCCAGCGAGTTCTTCAAGCCTTTTTCAGCATTAGTAAAAATGGTTCTCTGGGTCACATGTTTTGCATTGTTAATTTCGGCTCTTCTATTGCATCCTAAAAATGGAGGTGAATCAAAATGACCCTGGCAATGCTCATTGGAGCTTTGGCGCTCTGTATTGGAATATGGATAACCTTTTACATCCAACACCATCCCCATAGAAGAAGTCATTAGTTTTGACGCTGCTATCTCCTCGCCTGCTGATAGCTCCTTAACCTTTCTCCAACCTTCACGAGTCAAATATGGATGATTGCCTGTTGTGCGGATTGAACGACCATCTTCTGTAGTCAATTTGAATACAGGCTTTATTCCCATATCCAGCAATGCACTTATGCGATGAGGTTCGATTATGCCAAGGTCTTCGTTCAAGGAGTAAACCATCATGCCAGGTTTTACATCTTTTATCTGTACATACTCCACCATGTCATTGCGAGGGAACGTCCCTTTGTCATTGCGAGGGAGCGCCGACTCCCCTGTCATTGCGAGGGCGAAGCCCGAAGCAATCTCATTCCACCTCCCGAATTTCGCAGTAAAAACCTCCCGAGTTTTGGAAATATCAGGGGTTCTTCCATAATTCGGGAGGTGGCTGTGCTCAGAAATGCCATGTATCTCGTTAATATTGTTCGAGCGAGCGGAGCGAGCCCCGTTCCAAATATCCTTCGAGCCTGTCGAGAAGATATTTGGAACGGGGCGAGTCGAGAACCCCGCTAGTTTTACCCCTCGAATTCCCGTATGCCTCACCCCTCGAGTTTCGCTGATTTCAGGGGTTGCAGCAATATTCGAGTGGTAACTGCGCTTACCGCGGTTAAATAGCTCACGAGTTTCCGCACTGTCCAACTCACGAGTTTCGCCGATTTTGGGGGTCTCGGCAACATTCGTGAGTTGGCTGTGCTTAGTAACGGCCCAGAGCTCACGAATATCCTGCTCTGTCCTCCCCTTCTGGCCCCGTATAACAGGTAGCAGCGTATCCCCAGTCACACACTTGCCTTCTACGTGTAAAGGCTGGGAAGGCCCCGTCGTGCCGATGCCGACGTTGCCGCTGGCATTGTCCACTGTGACAATAGGATTAAGAGTGGCAGGATTCACGTCACCAGTTCCACCAAGATATAATTTTGTAGCCCCGTCTGGATTTATATAAAAGGGTGCCCAGGCATTTAACGCTGCATTATGAGCCCCAAGCCACGCCATTGTGTTGTATTCACCCATTAAGAACACATTGTTTGAGCCACCCGCAACAATACGACCAGACCAGTTAGTCCCAGTCGCTGTCCCCGTCACCCGTAATGCCGTAATATCTGTGCCACCTGCAACTTCCAACTTGCTTCCCGGACTCGTCGTCCCGATGCCGACGTTGCCGTTGGTTATGTAGTGAGGCCCCGTCCCTGTTACGTGCAAATCTCCACTTAAATCTATGTCGCTTGATGTGCTTATTGCTCCATCAAAACTTGTCGCTGTAACTGCTCCTGCTGATGTTACTTTAAAAGCTTCACCGCTTCCCACGCTTAACATCGCAGAAGGACTCGTTGTGCCGATGCCGACGTTGCCAGCTATTGTTGTATTCCCTGTCCCGTTAATATTTAGTTCTCCAGTTTTGGTAAAGTAGAAAGCGCCTGATTTTCCTCTTGTATTAATGTTCAACCCAGCCGAATCGATGCCAAAAGTATAAAATTCTGAAGGAGAATATGCTGAGTTTTCTAATTGCAGTGCCACTGCACCTCCTGCAGATACTAATGACCTTATTATCCCCCCATTCACATCTAATTTATAACTTCCCGGGTTCGTCGTGCCGATGCCGACGTTGCCGGTATTAAATATAAAGTATCTGGCAGTGGAAAAACTTAAATCACTATTGGAAATGTTATTAATACTGGCCGTGCCATTACCAGCATCAAAAATATTTAAATTGCCTGCATTTGAACTATTTCTTATCTGGAGTGTCCCCCTAATATTTGTAGTCCCGGCTACATCTAACTTTTGTGCTGGCTCCGTCGTCCCGATGCCGACTTTGCCACGCATATATACCTGACCCGTTGCTGGAGCGATTGTAAACATATCGTGTGCACTTCCACCTGCTGTTTCATCACGAATATAAAATGACCCTGGCGGCTCACGAGTGTTCGCTGACCCCGCCACACCAAATGACCACGCTCGATTGGCAGATGTATTTTCCATCCAAGTTACCAGTGCGTCTGTGGACGAGTTTTGATAACGCAAAGGAATAACTGTGCTACCAGAATTAAGCCACACATATGTATTAGCAGCGATTGCCGCTGATGTTCCAATAGCAACCTTTCCTTCTATTATTGCTCCGTCTGCTGGTGCCGCTATCGCTCCAAACGTTCCACCTACTGATAAGTTTCCAAGAACTCCCAATTTTGACAGTGGTCCCGTCGTCCCGATGCCGACGTTGCCGTCTGATTTAA
>JAHIOZ010000005.1 GCA_018894995.1 Patescibacteria group bacterium
CCCCTTTATTTACTCGCAAAGATCTTCCCATATCAACATTATATCATATAAAAGGTCCCTGACACCTTTTCGCCTCGACCCCTTTTCTTCCCTTTTCGCTTATATCCCAAAAAGGTGGCTGACCCCTTTTCTTCTGACCCCTTTTCTTCTTTTCTTCTTCTTATCATAAACAAGTAGCATTTTATTTTGACAAAATGCGAAACAGACAACTTGACTACATTTTTCATAGGGTAAACAAGAAAAATCATCCATGTCTTCATACTCTGCTGTGGCTTGTAGCCCACTGGATTGTTCAAACCAAGAATTTGTTATTTTCATAAATTTATTAAACTAAATATTCTTAATTATATCCTCAATATTTGGATAATGTTTTTCAAAAGATTCATCAATAGGTTTTGTATCAATAGATAATTTTTGCATAATGTTTAATTCTGGGGTTATTTTTTCAAGAATCAAATCAACAATTCTTTCCTTTACCCAATGGTCAACATTATATTTTTCAACAAAAGATTGTATGGACAAATGAACTATTTCGTGAACAGGAATTTTAAAGAGTGCTAGTTCTAATTTGTTTTGAAAATTTAAAATAACTTTATTAGGAAGATTATAACTTCCCCCAACACCATATTTTGTAAGTTGTATTATATAAACATCTTCTTGTTTTAATGATGTTTCTTTAAAATATTTTTCTAATTTAGGTGCAAATTTAAACCATTGTTCATTAATAATATTTTTTGTCTTGATATAATCCTGCTCATTGTATTCTTCTTCAACCTTATTGAGTAAATAATCTTCTGTTGATGTGTTTATCTCAATTTCATCTAGTTTTTTACCCTCTGGTAATTTTATCCATTTTGAATAACCGTTTTTAATAAACCAATCTGCTTTATCCAAAGTGGATTTTATTCGCTCTTTTTCATAATCGAAAGAATATTTTATATCTAAATTTATCATATTTTAAAATACAATCTTACTTATTTATCTTCAAAAAAATGTTTTCTAAACAATCAAAAACTTTTTTAAAACCATCGTCAAAACTCCAACCTTCTGAATCTAAAACATCACTCACACAACCAATCGCTGAGAATTCAACATTTTTTAAAGAAAAAATCATAGCCAAAGAAAAAACCTCCATTTCAATCACAGAAATGTTTTTTTGTTTTGCTTTTTCTATTTCCTCCTCTGTTTCTCTATAAATAGTGGGGACAGAAAGAGTTTTAACAAACTTAATTTCAAAATTATCTTTCTTTAAAACTTCTTCTATTTCTTGATTTTGTTTATTAGAGGTAAAAACTTCCTCTTTTTTATAATCATAAACAAGACCGATATTTGATTGAGAAAAAGCACTTTCTATAATTATAGTATCCTCCATTTTTAAATCATTAGATAAACTGCCGACTGCTCCGATAGCTATAACTTTTTTAACACCGACAGCAGAAAGTTCTTCTGCAAGCATCAAAGCGCCACTTTCACCATTTCCAAAATTTGTAACTACCCCAAACTTTTTATTTTTTTCAATATAAAAATCACCTCGAGTAAATTTCGCTTTTTCCAACTCAAAATGTTGTTCAACTCTTTTAATCATTGATTTATAAAAAAAGATATAAACAATCTCGGGAATTTTTGGGATATTATCACCAAAAGTCATTTCTAATATTTTTTCAGGGGTAATATATGTTTTCATATCTTTTATATTACTATATTCATTCAATAAAAAATACCCCAATCTATGCATACAGCACGGATTGAGGTAATTCAGAACAAACAATTTTATTGTTCGTCTGGGTCTGTCAGCCCTGAGGATTTTGCTTCGCCAAAAACCTTTTTAGCCTTTTTGGCTAATATTTGTTTCATCCTCGTTGATTCCAACACCTTTACATCACCTCCTTTGAAAAAACTCTCATTTAAAAAACGGACAACCTGGATGTGAAAATGGTTTTGTTCTCAAATCCAAATTATCCCCAACGATGAAATGATACCTTGGCCAAATTTGACAAGATTTTTGACACTCTCCACAGCCAGTTTCTTTTCTGGTGACACTTCTATACCTCTCAAAAGGCAAAGAATTCCAAATACTACTTAAGTTTTGGCTGAAGACTGATCCTGCACAAAAACCTTTAATATTTACCAAAAGAGGAAAAGGGTAAGCTAATCCTTTCGCACTTATATACATAAAAGTTCTAGCTCCATTATCACTTTTCCAATCGAATGGCAGTAAAGGAACCTCCTCTTTATCTTCTTCTATTTTATCAAAGGGATGAGATATACGCAAAGAAGAATTTTTGATTCTTATTTTTTGAATCAAATACCAAGATTTAAACAAGGCATCAATAGAATATTCCTGTGCCTCCTGAGATCTTCCTGTGACAATTTCCTTACCTAACCTAAGAACATCTATTTTACCCTCCAATAAAGAAGCAATTTTTGAAATAGATTTAATATTATCCTGCCTGACTACCGTCGCGACAGACAATACTCTGTTTTTAGGCTTACTATGTGAAAGTCTATCAATAGACTCACAAACAATTGCCCATGCTTTTCTCCGAACAAATTTGTCAAAATTTTTACCGTAATCATCAACAGATACCTGAATTGTGTAAAAATAATTCCAAGCATCATCAATCATTTTTAAATTCTTGATACTTCCAAAATAAGTACCGTTAGTTAACAACGATTGTTCAAAACCTAAAGAGTGGGAGCATTCCACAAGATCCCAAAATCCATTTTTAGTAAAAACCTCTCCTCCCACCCACTGAATTTTTAAAACACCCCAATCCCTCAAATCAACCAATAATTTCATAATATCTTTATTACTCATTTCATCAGGATAAGATTTTCCGGATTTTGAGTAACAGTGTTTACAAGAAAAATTACATCTATTTGTTGTTTGTATTTGAACAACAAGAGGGGCTGATAATTTATCAGGAAAAGAAACTTTATTTTCTACCAAAAACAAATTATTCTCTTTTATGTAACCTAAATCTTTTCTTTCTAAAGCAAGAATACTCCCGTCCAAAGAAAAAAGTATTTTGTCGTTTAGGTAAGGCTCAACTCTACATAAGATTTTTTCACTCATTTTTTGAATCCTCCAATATTATTTAGATTGTTATTTTAAAAGACAAGGAACTTCTAGCACTCACAATACATTTCCAAATCAAAAATTGCAATATAATATTTGAATAAAAACAATAAAAAATAAAAAAATAGTTCAGAAGAATAATGTTTGGAAACATTTCTAAAATACCGCTAAACCGCAATTCGCTTTTTATTTTCTTCCAATTTAGGGTTCTGAACTTGTCTACTATGGGGAGCTAGAATAAGTAAAACCACAATATATACATATTGGGGTTTTACTTATAATTTCAAGCGAGGATGTGTGAAAATTCATTTTCACGACATCCGAACGCAGAAATTATATGTTTGCTTCATATTCTCTACCGCGACAGGACTCGAAAAAAAAGGGCCGTTTGTTACTTTTTCTGCGAAACTCTTTGCAAAGAATTGACAGAATTTTTTATTACTCTACAATTAAGGCTGGAGTTTTGGCTGAAAGCTTTTTGGCATAGGGTCAAAAAGTGAAATCAGTTAATGTCCTTTCACATTGGGAAAAGGAGAAAGCGATGAAAAAGATTTCATTCTTAATGGCAATGGTGATTTTGCTGTCGGTAACCACAACGGTATACTCCGATGACAAAATTAAAGGTTATCAAAACGAAACAACAAAAGTTGAAATTGGAGTTCCCCCCGTCGACTGTTCCGCCGAGAACACATCGTCACCGATTGTGTTATCTAACAATAACAACCCTTGTCCTGGCGGAGTTTATTGCAACTGGGGTAACTGCGGTGAATATTGTTGCCCGTGGGGATACTTTTATTCAAATCCCTGCGATTGCCTGCGTGTCAAATCATTTAATAATGACACCGAAACGGCTATCGATGAATCATATAATATGACACCAAGTTAATTGCTAATTTCTTGTCAACTTCGACTTTTGACAAGCCTTTTTTCTTTAAATAAACTTCGTAAAGTTTCTTAA
>JAHIOZ010000057.1 GCA_018894995.1 Patescibacteria group bacterium
ACTCTGCTCTAAATATTTTTCGAAATTTTAATCGAGACGAAGCAAAAAATATGAAGAATATCGGGATATTCTGAAGATTTTTTGCAAAGTCTTCGGTTAAAATTTCGGTAAATATAGAGCTAGGTTTTTGGGATATGGTATTAATAAGTCCAACAGAGTTATCTTTTTCTGTTACAAATTTAATAGTTGTTTAATAGCTATGCATCTCATAAACGACAATCTAAAAGAAATATAATCTTTATTTTGTTTCGTTTTACTCATCCAGTAACGCATATCTGGAATAACGGGTGTAGATTTAGGATACAACACCATTGTCCTGTTCATTTAAGAACAATCGACTCGATAAGCTTATTACCCCAGTGGGATAATAAACGGTTTTCAATTTGAAATATTCCACGAACAGCTTCCGCTACCCGTGCCTTGTTCAATAATGTTACTATTTTACTTTTTCAAGTAAAACGACATGATATTTCTATCATATTCTCTATATCGCTATAGAGTTCGGACTATATCTCCATCCTTCTGCGAAAGATTTTTTGTTTTCGTGGATGCCAAGACCAAATCTTCTTTGCAAACAGCAAGTGTGATTTAGCAGATACAAACACTCTCCAATAATTCGGGTCAACCCGAACACTTGGATTATGTATTTTACCTGTAGATATACCAAGTTCATCAAGAATTTTCTTTAATTTCTTTATCTTCAACTTATCTTTTTGAACAAGTTGAATATAGAATTTATTTAAATTCTTATTTGGTATACCACCTTCAGCATCAAAAAACCCTCTAATATACGCCGATTTTTCTCTGTTAGTCTTCAAAGATAATGGATCAAAACCAAAATCAAGAAAATCTGCGAGAGTTTCTAAAGCATATACATCGCGAGTTTTTCCTTCACGATATATCCACGCATTACAATTAAGCAAAACAAAAAGATTTTTAATGACCAATAGCCACTCATTGCCTTTTTGTGTAAAACGATATCGTTTTCGCTTATTTAGTGACGCATCATGCAATGCGCCCTGCAAGTATGCCTGAATTTCTTTCCTAGAAGGAGCTCGGCATGTAGTCTCTGAGGGGTCATCATTTACACACTGTGTAAAGAGCGGACTTCCCTGCTGATTGTCTGCACCTGAAACATTTTTACTCATGTCATTAAGTATAACATTAAGTAGTTCAGGATACTCAGAGTTTCCAGCAAATAGCCAAGTTTTTTCTAAACAATTGCTTGTTTAGAGTCGCAACAAATTTACGACTTACTCCCTGTTACCGAATTTACCTTAGTCCGCCATAAAGACGGCCATCGGGCACTCCCGGCTCCCTTGAGTTGACGGGCGGTGAGTACAAGACTTGAGAACATATTCACCGCGGTATAGATGACCCGCGATTACTAGCGATTCCAACTTCATGAGGTCGAGTTGCAGACCTCAATCCGAACTGGGGCTGGGTTTAAAGGATTAGCTCAGGGTTACCCCGTCGCAACCTGTTGTCCCAGCCATTGTATCATGTGTGCAGCCCAAGACATCAAGGGACATGCTGATCTGGCGTCATCCCCGCCTTCCTACCAGCCTTTTATTCACGAAGTGAATAAAAGGAATTTTAGATTATAGATTTTAAATTATAAATTAAACAAAAATTTCCTCTGAAAATCTTTGTTGTCATTTCATTTATAATTTAAAATTTAAAATTTTTAATTCCTTTTGTTCCTGAACAAAAGGCTGGTCAGTCTCGCCTGACACGTATAACAGACGATAAGGGTTGCGTTCGTTTCCCCACTTAAGGGAACAGCTCAAGCCACGAACTGACGACGACCATGCATCACCTGTCTAACCGTTAGGACTTTCTGTTTCCAGAAAGACATAAGTTAGATGTCTAGTCTTGGTAAGGTTCTTCGTGTATCATCGAATTAAGCCACGTGATCCACCGCTTGTGCAAGTCCCCGTCTATTCCTTTGAGTTTTAGCCTTGCGGCCGTACTACCCAGGCGGTTCTCTTAACGCGTTAGCTTCGCCTCTCAGAGGGTCGATACTCCAAAAAGCCAGAGAACATCGTTTACGGCGTGGACTACTGGGGTCTTCTTTATATTACTATAAGGACGGACTATATCTTTATCTGAACGATTTCCACTTATTGCTTTTATTTTCAAGTTCGGTCAATACGACCTTTTCTGAAAATTTGCCGAGTGAAACGACTTCAGATATCCAGCGTTGTTGCATTTGAGAATCTTTATACAATAGAAGGACTTTTCGTAACATACTTTTAACCGGTACATATGGAATGATAATTCTAAGAAAATTTTTCAAATCTTCCGTTGAATATATCCACAACCGCCAGTATTGTTCTTTTTTGCCGTCTCTTTTACGGCCTACCGGTGCAACTTTTGTACGAATATTCCATACTTTTTGCAAATATTGCGCAAGTATTTTGTTGGTTTCTTTATCAAAACCATCTGTACAAAAAACACCTTTTCTTCCTCCTTCACCAATTAACGAACCATCATCACACCACCACACAGCAAGCGAAAGTGCGGTCATATTATTTAACCAGTTTCTCTTGATTTGAAGTGTGTTTTTTTTGTGTGTCAGTTCATATAATTGTGTAAGTGCAGGAAGTGTTTTTCCCAAAAACCTGAATTTGTTATTTTTTGAATAACCGTCGGGTTTTTGCTTGTAAACACTTTTTTCTCCCGCAACTTCTTGCAATTCTTTTACTTTCCAAAAAAAATATTCTGAGTCTTTTTCAGTATGTCTGAATTGAAGTCTCACATTTTTATATCCTTTTTGTTTTTTGAGAGAACCATCTCCCAATAATGTGCCAAAAATAATACTTTTGACACGATCCGACAAAGGCACTTGCTCATATCTCTTCATAATAATATAATTAATACTACTGATAAGATTGAAAAGCACCTCCTATCTTGACTCAAATACATAGTCTCTACGGGGTATCAGGCAAATATTTATTTACCGATACTTCCCTCGGGGTTGTCCAAAACGAGTTAGTAGTAACTCCTATTGTTTTGGGTGTTCACCGATATAGCTGAATGCGCATCTTGATCTCGCGACCAAGAGGGACACCTTTGGTACTATTATAATGCGGTACCGGGATCTATCTAATCCCATTCGCTACCCACGCTTTCGTGTCTCAGCGTCAGAAATGTGCCAGTGAATTGCCTTCGCTTTTGGTGTTCCCCATAATATCAACGGATTTCACCCCTACACTATGAGTTCCATTCACCCCTCACACTCTCTAGTTTTGCCGTTTCTTTTGCGATTCCCGGGTTGAGCCCGGAGCTTTAACAAAAGACTAACAATACCGCCTACACACGCTTTACGCCCAATAATTCCGGATAACGCTTGGGGCACTCGTATTACCGCTGCTGCTGGCACGAGTTTAGCAACCCCTTATTCATGAGCTAATGTCAATAAACTTCTTCACTCATAAAAGACCTTTACACTCCGAAGAGCTTCATCGATCACGCTGGGTCACCCCGTCAGGCTTTCGCCCATTGCGGAATATTCTCGGCTGCTGCCCTCCGTAGAGGTACGGGCCGTGTCTCAGTCCCGTCGGTGGGGGTCAGGCTCTCACCTCCCCTAAGCGTCATAGCCTTGGTAGTCCTTTACACTACCAACAAGCTGATACTTCGCAGGCCGTTCCCAAAGCGATAAATCTTTACCCGTCGCTTCTCGCTACGCTCGAAACGAATTTTTAATTTTGTAATTTTTAATTTTTAAATAAATCTGAATTTTTAATTTCTAAACACGACGACGAAAATTTTGCTTCGCAAAATTTTCGTCAAGTTTAAAAATTAAAAATTACAAATTATTTATAAAATTAAAAATTTAAAATTATAAAATTTCGTTTCGAATGCAATGAGAAACGACGGGACCATTGAGAATTATCCCACCTTTCGATGGGTTATGCTCAACTTTGGGGTACGTTCCTACGTGTTACTACCTCGTTCGCCATGCCAACATCACGCAAAGCACGATGTTGAAAATTCTAAACTCTAAGTTCTAAACTCTAAACAAATTCAATTTTTTAAACTCAAAATTCAAAAACTTGTTTTGAACATTTGAAATTTTTTATTTTGAAAATTATTTAGGATTTAGGATTTTGAATTTAGGATTTTCAACATCACACCCTCTGTGATATTGGCATTCGACTTGCATGCCTTATCCACACAGCCAGCGTTCATCCTGAGCTAGGATCAAACTCTAAAATTAAAGTTTCCTAGTATACAGAACAAAACTGTATTAGAAAAATTGAAATAAAACGAAACAAAATAAAAACTGTATTTTTATTTGCTTCATTTGGACTTGTCGTTTATGTTTTGAAAATTTAATTAAAAATTTTCGATGCATGTATATCTTAAATTACGACTTGTAATTTAAACAACTATTAAATTTTCAACGAACAGAATATCAATCATTATATACA
>JAHIOZ010000058.1 GCA_018894995.1 Patescibacteria group bacterium
AGTATTGTTTTAAATTATTCTATTATTTTTTGTAGGAATAATTTAAAATGGCAAAATTCGTCGGTGTGTTTAGAAATTAAAAATTTAGATTTACCCACACACCTTTCTTAATATCGTCTTTCAGATAAAATGTAACTTAAACAATTTATAATATCAGGAAAGGTGCGGGGTTTATTTAAAAATTGCAAAATTAAAAATTTTAATCATTTGTATCCATTTGTATTATTTGTATCATTCGTATATTTGTATGTTTAACTTTCCTATTCTGGAATCAATGTAGACATTACATAAATCAAAACAATTCCCAAAACTATCATCAAAAATTGCATTGCTGTTCCATTTTTTTCTTTAATTGATTCTAGCTCCGGAATCAAGTCAGACATAGACAAATACAAAAAATTACCTGCCACAATTCCCAAAGCGGGGCCAATAAGAATATCAGCATTTCTCGCTAAAAAATATGCCAGCAATGCTCCGGCCAAAGTAGACAAAGATACTAAAAAATTCATAAATAAAGCTTTCTTTTTAGAAAAACCTGAATTCAACATTACAAAAAAATCAGAGGCTTCTTGTGGAAATTCGTGTGCCAAAACAGCCACAGTGGTAACAATACCAACACGAGTATCAGCCATAAAAGCTAAAGCAATGATTATTCCATCAATAAAATTATGAACAAAATCTCCCGCTAAAACCAAGTAACCTCCCACTTTAATGCTTTCGTGTTCACAGCAACGGCCTTCGTGGTGGTGATACCATTGCAAAAATCTTGAAAACAAAAAGAAAAACAAAAAACCAAATAAAATAAAAAAAGATACGATTTTCATATCCGCCAATTCCACCGCTTCGGGCAAAATTTCAAAAAATATAACCGCCAAAAAAGTACCGACTGAAAAACTCAATAAGTTTGGTAAAAGATGTTTAAATCTGGAATAACCAATAAAAATAAAAAATATTCCCGTGAGAGAAACCAGTGATTCCAATATTGAAGCTGTGATTATGTATAAAAGTGTGGACATAATTTAAAGAATTTTTAATTTAAAATTTTTAGATTAAACTTATAAACAATCAAAATAATTATTGTGTGATTTCGCACAATAACTCTTCCCTCCCTTCCCCTGTCTTCGCCGAATACAAAAAAATTTCCTCCCCTGCCAATTCTTTCTTTATTTTTTCTAACTGCTTTATTCTAATACTTTTTCCGATTTTATCAACCTTGTTGGCAACAATAACAAAATCAATCTTGTATTCTTTCAACAAATCAATCATTTCCAAATCAAATTTTGAAGGTCCGACTTTGAAATCTATTATCAAAACCACTTTATCATTTTTTGCTTCGCCGGAAAACAAATACCAAAGAATTAGTTTTCTCAGTTTCTCTTTTTGAGTGGCTTGTATTTTGGCGAAACCATATCCGGGCAAATCAACAAAATAAAAACCGTTGTCCGAATCAGAAGTTTTAGAATTATCGTTGATTAAGAAAAAATTAATTTCTCTGGTTTTCCCGGGCAAAGAACTTGATTTCACCAAATTTTTTTTTCCGGTTAAAGAATTTATCAAACTTGATTTCCCGACATTGGAACGACCGATAAAAGCGATTTTTGGTTTTCCATCATTAGTAATGTCGTCAGTCCCTCGTATTCCTTTAATAAACTTAGCTGAATTAATCATAAAATTAAGTATAGGGGAGTAAACCAAAAGAATCAAGAATCGTGATTAAAGAATTAAGAATTACGACACAAACAACGACGAATTTTGCCTTTGGCAAAATTCGTCCCTATAACCCTAAACGCTATACCCTTTATTCATTAATCTTATTCCTTGTTACCTGATACTTAATACTTTACAATTATCAGTATGAAAAACATCAGCGTATTCGGTGACAGTTTAGTTTACGGAACAGACGACGACGGAAAAAAAGGCGGTTGGGTTATTCGCCTACAAAATAAAGCTGGTGAAAAAAACAGGTTTTGGAATTTTGGAATTTGCGGAGATACTTCAACAAATTTATTAAAAAGAATAGAAAAAAATTGCGAAGAAAAAAATCCGGATATCGCAATGGTTTTTATCGGTGCCAATGATTCTCAATACAAAACAGAAAAAGAAAATACTTTGGTTAATATTGAAGACTACAAAAACAACTTGGAAGAAATATTAAAAATATTAAATAAATATACTCAAAAAATAATTTTTATCGGTCTACCAAAAATGAACGACGGAATAACAACAAACTGGAATTATAAATATTATTTTTGCAATGAAAATCTAAAAAAGTATGACGATGAAATTAAAAAATTCTGCGAAAAAAATAATTTGAAATACATTCACATCTTTGATGTTCTAAACGAAAATGATTTAAGCGACGGCGCTCACCCAAATTCCATTGGTTACGAAAAAATAGCTGACAAAATATACAAAAGTGTTGTTTTTTAAGTCATCTTATTATAGAATATCGAAAGGAAATTAAAAGTAACCATTAACATATAGGGAGGAATTAATGGAAAAAAGGAAAAATTCAGGTTGTAACAGAAAAAGAAAAAGCAGCCGTTGTTTAAAGATGGTGCGAAAAGCGAAAGAAGGTATTAACAGTAATAATGTCTGCCCCGGATACCTTCAACAAATGTGTGTGTCCCGCCGATCTTTCGGTGCCGATATGCCTTTAAGCGCAACCTTCGTCAAAAAAAATATCAGTATTGACGAAAATTCAATGCCGGTGGCACTGCCAACC
>JAHIOZ010000059.1 GCA_018894995.1 Patescibacteria group bacterium
GGCCTTCCAAAATTAGCATTCTGGTATTCTGCAGAATACCAGAATGCTAATTTTGGAACTCGGCCATTTGATAGTCAAATTAATAAAACATTCTTACGTTCTGCAGAACGTAAGAATGTTAATGTGGGTGAAAAAAAATTTGGTTTTGATTTTAATTTGAAACTTGAAAAATCAATCAAGAATTTAGAAGGGAAGTTTGAGCAAGAATATCCGCCGTATTCTTCAAAAACTGTGGGAGGTAAACAACTTTTCCAGTGGGCGAGAGAGGGTAGAATGGATGAAATAGAAATTCCAAAAAGAGAGGTTGAAATTTATGATATTGAGTATCTAGGTAATTATGAAATCACCAAAAAAGATTTGTTAAAAAATATTGTTGAAAGAATCAATAAAGTGACAGGTGATTTCCGCCAGAAAGAAATTATTCAAGAATGGGAAAAAATTCCAGAGGCAAGGACTCTGGGGAAATGTGTTGAGAATTTTGTTATTTCGAAGTTTAAGGTCAAGTGCTCAAGCGGAACTTATGTGAGAGCAATTGTAAATCGGTTGGGGAATGAGTTGGGGGTGGGGACTACAACTTTTAGAATAAAGAGGACTAGGGTGGGAGAGTTTAAAATGAAAAATTAATGATGCCGGATCGCCACGTTTTTGAGCAAATTTTTTAAATCACTTGGAAACCGGGTTTCCAAGTGATTTAAAAAATTTTGTCAAAAAATCCTTGCAAAGACGACGAAAAGGACTACGAAAAACCGAATTAAAATAGTTTAATTTATTAGTCTATAACTAAGTTCATGTTTTTGGACAAAATCAGTCAAAGGTTCTTGTTTGGCGACATTTCGGATAATGTCATCCATTGTTATTATTATCGTAACGATAATAACAATGACAAAAATTGTAGAAATGATTTTTTGTTTTATTTGGAGGTCAGTTTTTGTCCATAGATTAAAGAAAATAAATATTGCGGAAATGCTGACTGAAAAAGGAATAATGAGAGTTATTACAAAAATAATTCCCCACAACAAATGCCCGAGTGATAATAATGTCGTTGATAATCCCAAGGTATAAAAAATAAATTTGATAGCCAAAATAACATTATCAAAATAAAAAACTGCAGAGTAAAGAAAGGCCAACAAATAAGTTATCGTGAAAAAAGAACTCCAACTGTTAGAAAAATAAAAATTGAAGATTTCTTTTTTGAGTGATTTTTTTTCTTCTTTTTTTTCCGGCATAATATTTTAATTTGCTTTTACTTTAAGTTTCGTTTGTCTTCCTTTGTCTATTTTAGGTAATTCAAGTATTAAAAGCCCGTGTTTTTCGGTAGCTTTGGCTTCCTCAATATCTATTTCTGAAGGAAGGGTAATTGTTCTGGAAAATGATCCCCAGTATAATTCTTTTGCAAAATAGTCATCTTCTGAAATTATGTGCGATTCTTCGCGTTTTCCTTTTATTGTCACCATATCTCTTGTGATGGAAATATCCAAGTCTTCCGGTTTTACTCCGGCCACCATGGTTTTAACAACAATTTTTTCAGGATCTTGAAACATATCTATAGTCAATTCTCCTTCTTCAGCTTCTTCTTCCATCCAATTAGATTCGTGGTTTATTTCATTTGGCTTTCCGTTGCGATTGACATTTAAGTGTCTATTTTCTTTTTCTTCGTCAATTGATTCATCAATACCGTCTTCGATATCAACTGCACCTGTTAATTTTTCAAAAAAAGATTTCATATAATTATTTATTTATTAGATTGATAATTTGTTTTTGGTTTTATTTTTTTTATTTTTTCAATAATCATTAAGAGAATTACAACAATTATCCAGACAGCAACAAAAACATTTAAGATACTTTCTCCCTTATTGTTAATTATAAGAAAATTAAAGGCTGTGTGCAATCCTATAGATAGGATAACTCCCAAAACCAAACCGATAATTTTGGTAATTTTTTTTCTGTAAAATGTCAAAGCTATCGCCACTCCTATTATTCCGGATGAGGCAGTGTGCAAAACAGTTGCCCCGATAAATCTCATATTGGTCATAATTAAGCCTTCGTTTAAAAAACTGGTTCCAAAAGAAGTCCATAAATACAGGATATTTTCCATGGCAGCGAAACCCAGCGCAACAGTTATCATATAAATAACGGCATCTATCGGTTCGTCCATAATTTTTTTTCTGAGAACTGTAAAATAGGCGAAAACAAATTTTGAAATTTCTTCAACTGTTGATAAAAATAACAAGATAATAAAACTGTAATTTGTTTCGGAATTTATTACGAATCCCTGACAAAAAACGGCGAAAAGAGCAGACAGCATTCCAACAATGAAAGTCATTAAAATATATTTTTTTGGTTCGGGATTTTTAGCATCCTCTTTTAACCAAAACCAAAGCCATATTAAAGCGGGAATAATCCCGCTGGCGATTGTGAGTGTCATTTGCATATAAATGTATTATAAAGTAGAAAGGGGAAAGTTAAAAGTTAATAAAGTTTGTAAATAATATAATCCGAATACTTTAAAAAGTTTTTAGTTTCGTCGTTGCTTTAAATTTTTCAAAATTTAAAGAGTTTTTAGTTTTTAGAGTGAAAAATTTCTTTCAGAAATTTTTCACTGACAACTTTAAGTTATCAACGATTAATAATATTATTGTTAATAATTTTTTTAATATAATCCGAACCTGCCCGCTCGTTGCCC
>JAHIOZ010000060.1 GCA_018894995.1 Patescibacteria group bacterium
AGTCTGCAACCCCGTTAAATACAATTTTGAAAAAATTGTTTGTTTAAATTTTATAAATTTATTTAAAAACGAGTTTTTAAATAAATTTATAAAATTTAAACAATATTTAACTAGGGTTACTTCCTAACCCACTTGCTCGGTTACTATACACTACCCCGTATAAGTGACATTTAAACTTTTATTGGTTGTCAGGGTGTCGGGTATAGCCACGACGAGTTATCCGACACCCAAATGACAAACCACTAAAAGTTTAAATGTTTCAAATTTCTACGAAATTTGAACTTAACGGGGTAATATTTTGCAACCACAGATTTAAATTCAGCAAGCTGAATTCAAATCTGTGGGCAAAATATTACTTTGCTATTGTAATTATCTCAATTCTGGAAACTTTTGAAGGAAACACTTCCGGCCAAGTAAAAAAAACTTGTTCTGAGCCATTTTTTGAAAGAGAATCAATAACAGTTTGGGATGCATTTATGGCATTTCCATCAATATCAAACAAAATCGCCGACACTTCTATATTTTTTATTGTTTTTGCCGTTCTGTTTTCAACCGTTGCAAATAAACGGGGGGCGCTGTCTTCACCGGTTAAATTTTTATTTGTAACAAATAATTCCGGACGCTCCTCACTGACTTTAATCCACTCCGGCTTTTTAACAAATTCAAACAAAACTCTTACAGGGATTCTCTGGTCGGTTAAAATAGTTCTTTCAAAAATAGGTAAAGTGCTTCGAGAAAATATATCAGTTTTGCCTCTCCTCTCATAAATTATAATATTATCTTTATCATAAACTTTGAATGAATAAGGAACACCGTAAGCCTCAACTCCAACATTTGGATTTTCTACAACCGCCACCGCGTTATAAATTCCGTCTGTAACTTTAAAGATTCGACTCCACATAACAATAGGATCTACCGTTTGAAATCCGCAAACAATGGGGCAAACACCACCGCAATCAATTCCCTGCTCGTTCTGATTTTGTTTTCCGTCAAGACAGGTGGGTTTTTCATAAATAAAAAAATAATAAGCCAAAGTAAAAACTGCCAATAAAATTAGCATAAAAATACCTAAATAAATTGTTCTTCTGCGAGATGACCAAGACATGGAATTAAGTTAAAAGTTTATAAAGTTCATAAAGTTTGTAAAGTTTAAAGTGATGAATTTTGCCTTTGGCAAAATTCATTCAATACTAATATTATACACAGAATGGACAAAAATAGAAAATCAAAAAATTAGAATCAAGAATGATGAATTAAGAATCATGAATAAATACGACCAACAGACAACAAAAAGACAAATTTTGCTTCGTAAAATTTGTCAAAAAAGCTCCGCTAAAAGGCGGAGCTCGGTTTTTATTGGAGAAACAAACTTATCCGAAAGCGTGGGTATTTTTGAACTCCTTGGATTTTAACATGCAACAGAGTTGCACATACAAAATTGCGCCAACTCCGTTAAGGCAGTATTGCGATTGAGCGATATCAATCGTGGTGTCAAAATCACTGAAAAAGTTATGTCCATGCAATCCGCTATGTGCCATTAACAACAACCGCAAATCATCTCCGTAACTAAAATTACAGCTACCTTTCGAAGTGACCGTAACATTTCCTTTCCTCCACTGTCGTTTCTGTTGATATTCTTTTTCATCAGAATGAACGATCAGTGCTTGGATTTCAACACCCTCTTGATAACCAACGACAATTCCTTGGTCAATAGTTCCGGTATTCCAATCAACCGATTGGTATTGCTCAATTAAAGCCGGAAACCATTCTTGAAAAGTCTTCCACTCAATACTACGGCAAGCATCAACAAGTTGCTGATAGATATCGTGAAAATAAACATCCACAGAATTATTCTCCCCGTGTTGTTTAGACAGTATCGGAATAGAACATTCAATTCTGTGAATAAACGGTGATATGGAACAATTTCGATCGTCACACATAAAAGTCATTGCTTCAAAACCGGTCTTGTGTATTCCATCTCCCTGTAAAACCTTGAATCCGATACAGTTTCCGAACCTTTTAGTTCGTAAAACTGAATTATTAATTCCAATCGGAATATCAACCCAATCATGCCCTGAAGAGATTTTATTGAAAATTTCTCCCGGATTGAATTTTTCATATAAATCAGAAATCCCACTCCAAATTCGGTCAATATATTTTTTTTCTGTGCTGGGGTTTTCATCTATCCACACTCGAATATAATCCTTGATTATAGGCAGTATGTGATTAGAAAAATTTTCTTTTTCATCATCCTTCCGATGAAAAATCGTCCATGATCTAAAAGGAAAGTCCATAGGACAAACTCTTAAAATCACATCCTGAAAGGAGTTCCCCTCTAAAGGAAACAGGCGAGATCTTTTGAACAACTTCTGCATTTCGTTGGAATCTGTTTGTTTACTCATTTGCTACCTCCTTAATAAAGAACTGGAAATGATGGTCTGTGACAACCACCCCGTCAGTTGCCCGACAGGACAAAGCAAGTTGATCCCGCTTTACCATTCAAAGCACATAATATTATATGCTCTGTGTGGTAAACATGATTACACTTAACACCAGTCTATACAAATTAAGCAAAAAAACAAACCCTAACATAATATTTAAAACTCTGTGTAAAATATTTTACTTTTTCTTGCTTACTCACTCTGAATTACGAAACTCCTGGATTGCCACGCCTTCGGCTCGCAAAGACGAACCGCCAAAGGCGGTTCGTCGGACAAATTTCCGAAGGAAATTTGTCTTTGCGAGGAGTTTACGACGAAGCAACCCAGATTAAAGACACTAAAAAGTTGCTGTTTGGTGAATTTCATAATTCAAAGTAATAAACGGTCCCCAATTTAATAAACGATCCCGACCTCCGTGTGAGGAACTTGCAAATCATCAACTTTTAAAAAAACAAAAACAACCACTTTGTGTTGGCGCTTACCTACTTTCCCCATAAAGAGTATCATCGGCTCAAGAAGGCTTAACTTCCGTGTGTGGAACTCGCAAATTTAGTTTTTATGAAAATAAAAAATTGAATACCTGATGTTGGCGTCTACCTACTTTCCCCATAAAAGAGTATCATCGGCTCAAAGAAGCTTGACTTCCGTGTTCGGAATGAGAACGGGTATACCCTTCCCGACAAAACACCAACATTAGATATTCAATTTTTTATTTTTATAAAAACACAATTATTTGCGAGCATCAAGAACGGGTGTACCCCTTCCGACGAAGCACCAACACAAAGTGGTCGTTTTTGTTTTTTAATTCAAAGTTGATTTGCAAGCAATAGGAACGGGTTTTTTCTTACCCAAAATTTTCTACGAAAATTTTGCCCTTCCGACGAAGCACCAACACAAAATGTTTATTTTATATTTGAATATTTAATTTTAAAAATTTGAAAATTGAAATGAAGTGAGAAATCTTAATTTTTTCAAAAAATTAAGATTTCTCAAAATGGTCGGGGGACCGACTGATTTAGGCAACAACGGAATGCCCGTTTCGGTTGGGTTCCAAAACAGAATGCTGTGAGGGTAACTCACCAACAAATCCGGAAATGCCCGCTTTTTAAGCGCCGTTTCCCCCGATATAACTTTCAAAAATCTTAAAAACTATATCGGAGAAACAACACTTATTACCCAACTTTTTTTCCGCGTCTTTCCGCATTAAGTCCGCGACCTTCCGCGGAAATTACCGCAGTAATTTCAAAAGAACTTCATTTCAATTTTCAAATTTACTTTTTTTACATTGTATTAATTAAATAGTGGGTCTGTAGATAAATATTTTTCATCACAAAAAATAAATTACGTTCTTTAAAATTCCTAATAAGAAAATCAACGAATTAGTACTCCTCAGCTGAACACATTACTGTGCTTACACTTAGAGCCTATCACCTGATCATCTCTCAGGGGTTTCAAACGATTCCTAATCTTGAAGTTGGCTTCCCTCTTAGATGCTTTCAGAGGTTATCCATTCCCAACTTAGCTACCCAGCGGTGCTCCTGGCGGAACAGCTGGTACACCAGAGGTTAGTTCACTCCGGTCCTCTCGTCGTGTTTAAAAAATTCAAACTTTTTTTCGAAATTCGAAACTAAAAATTAAAAATTTTTCTATTCCCCTATTTCTAGGAGCACAGACTATATCTTCACCCTTTTCTCATGAATTTTAGAACGAGGGTGGTGGCGTGTTACATACAGAGACTGTCATTCTACCAGGGAATGATTCAGTGCATCCATACGTCTGTCATAGAAAAGTGTTTTTCTATAAACAAGTCGTTACGGGGTCAAATCTAAAAACAAAGTTTTCTTTTAAAGAATTTAATTAGAAAATAATTTAAAAGAAAGCTCTTTATACAAATCTTTTTTATTTAGTGTACTTTGACTGGCATAATTCTCTTTTTTGATTATAAATACTAAGTCAACTATTTTACGCAATTGTTGTTTAGACATATTTCGCATTTTAACAGTTTCCAACATTTCACAAGCTTCTATAAGAGTTTTTGCCTGTACAGACTTAAATCTTATAAAAGGTTGCAATTGTAAAAGAATTTCTTTTACAGTTTTAAAACCATTAATACGCAATTCGGACATTCCATCGCTTCTGCGAGAAATATACCCGATGCCAAACATTTTACGCATCCACAAAAGTGGTTTTTCATGACGAGTATCTTGATATAAGCAGATTGTTGCCATAAATCTTACGCCCTGTTTTGTATCAGAACGTTTTTTGATTTGTAACATCAAACTGCCATCACCATCAAGAAAACCCGCGATGTACGCTAAATTATTTGTATGAGTTTTAGATCGACTTCCCACGGTATTGCCTTAAAGAGGATTATGGTCCTCAAGCGTATTGTAACACACAAGAACCGAAAGTGTGTACAGTACTAAGACCTTAATCATATGAAGGTTTCACCGTTATAGCCACGTTTTCATCATGTATCTCTACATGAAGTAGCAAAATTTACTAGGAGCAAATCTTCTCAAGAATCAACGCCTGCAGCAGATAGGAGACCAACCTGTCTCACGACGGTCTGAACCCAGCTCGCGTATCTTTTTAATTGGCGAACAGCCAAACCCTTGGGAGCTTCTTCACCCCCAGGATAAGATGAGCCGACATCGCATTCGTTTTCCACTGTTACCAGTGGTATCGGACTATATCTTCATCCCATTGAATCTAAGCAATGGGCGTTTGGCGTATTAGTCTTCGTTTTAGATTCTATTTAATTAAATAACGTAGAATCGTTACGAAAACTCTGACTAAAATTAGTCAAGTCTCTACAGGTTTTTAATTTGCTAAGATTTCTTTCTCTTAGATTCTATTACTGTATGCAAATTAAACTTCCCACGGTATTGTCCATATATTTATAAATATTATCTAGTATTTTTATTACATATATAATATAAGGCTAAATATGGAGTTCACCGTTATAAGCCAAATTGTTTTTGTAAGACATTACTGTCTTAGGCACCCCAATGTTTTTGCGATTTAAAATATACAATTAATTTATAATTGCACAATTAAAAACCAAGGTGCCGAACTCCGCCGTCGATATGAACTCTTAGGCGGAACCAGCCTGTTATCCCCAGGGTAGCTTTTATCCGTTAATCTTAGGTCGCGTCTAAAGCGAACCGTCGGTTCACTATGCTCTGCTTTCGCACCTGCTCGACATGTACGTCTTGCAGTCAAGCCAGCTTGTGCCATTACACTATCAGCACGATTTCCATTCGCGCTTAGCTGACCTTAATAGGCTCCTCCGTTACTTTTTAGGAGGATAGCGCCCCACTAAAACTACCTGCCAGATACTGTTCCTCGCCGTTTTTGCCGTCGAGGTTAGAATGTACAATTTGAAAGAGTGGTATTTCACTGTCGACTCCATCATTCCCGAAAGAACAATTTCAAAGTCTCCCACCTATGCTACGCATCCAAAACATACACTCAATACCAAGCTATAGTAAAGCTCCTGGGGTCTTTTCGTCTAGCTGCAGGTAACCGGCATCTTCACCGGTATTGTATTTTCACCGAGCTGTTCCCCGAGACAGTACCCCACTCATTACGCCATTCGTGCACGTCTGAACTTACCAGACAAGGAATTTCGCTACCTTAGGACCGTTTGTTGATATTTTACTCAATACACATTCCAACAAATCGTGTATTGACCCTATGTCGCCATAGGGACTCGACTATCTCTTTACTTATAATTAAGTCGACAACAGTTTTAAATTATAAGATGTCCTGCGTATAGTCTGTGAGGATTTTCCGTTTATTTTTTGATAATGTCTCCTATGTTATATTTCCTTTTTCTACCCGCTCCAAAATTTAATTTTTCTCTTAGTTCCAGAATTTCTCTAAAACCATCTTTTTGCAAATGTTT
Source organism: Patescibacteria group bacterium (assembly GCA_018894995.1). Lineage (GTDB taxonomy): Bacteria > Patescibacteriota > Minisyncoccia > Phycocordibacterales > UBA12079 > UBA12079. Next base: position 6,352 of record JAHIOZ010000060.1, read on the forward strand.
TTTCTCATAGATGAGAGCAACAATGTTTGTAAAAATAGAAAAATTTGTCTTTTTATTAGCAGATAAGAAACGAAATTTTTTAAAAAAAGGAATTATCCTTTTTTGTAACATTTCGATGTTTACTACTTCGTAGTAAACAACACCATCTTTTCTTTCTCTCAAAGTTCCACACCCTAGTTCTTTTTTGAAAAGAGCTAAAATGACACGGTCTTTTTGAGAAATATTAAATGACGGATGTATTTTCCAGTCATTTTTATAATCTTCTCTTTTCTTTAACGATACGTTAAAGCTACCTTCACCATCAGTGAAACCAGCAATGTAGTTTCCGAGGTTTTGGTCGAAGTTATTTAACCATTTTGTATGATCATTCATAACTTAATGTGTTAAAAACGGAATCTTTCCTGCGGATTGTCTGCACTAATAGATTGTTACTGCCAATTCGACATTGGCGAGTACTATCAGATACTTTGAATAAATCCTAAGAATTTATTCGGTCAGAGTTTCCCGCATTTAGCAAGATTTATTAACGTAACTACAACGTTCTATAGTTACGGCCGACATTCACCAGGGCTTATATCGGTCAGCAAATTATCCGAAGATAATAGACCACCAATATTTAACCTTCTGGCATTGGTCAGGCGTCACCCCGTATACATCCTCTTGCGAGTTCGCACGGAGCTGTGTTTTTGATAAACAGTTGGCAGGGTTACTTTCGCTGCGCCCTCATTGCTCCTCGCTTCGCTCGTCGCAATGCGCAGATAATCGCAGACTTAACGCAGAATTACGCGGAAGTTGACGAATTTTGCTAAAGCAAAATTCGTTTTCTGCGTCTTTCTGCGTGATTTCTGCGACCTTCTGCGCATTGTTCCGAACAGAGTGAGGAACAATGAGGGAAGCCTTATTCCGAAGTTACGGCTGCTTTTTTGCCGAGTTCCTTGGGGAATTATCACTCGTTCGCCTTGGTCTTCTCGACCTGACTACCTGTGTCGGTTTACGGTACGGGTTCTCTATACATAATCTTAGAAGTTTTTCTTGGAAGGCTCTTCATAAAAATCTCTCAACCCGAAGGAAGAAATTTAGTCTATCTACGAAATATGACATTGAAGTCAGTTCCCCGGATTTTCCTAAGAAACATTTCTCAAAATAAACAACACAAATCCAATAATGTGCTTTTACTTGTATCCTCCGTCACTCCATCGAAATATAAAGAAGTTAAGGAATATTAACCTTATGTCCATCGGATCCGATTTTCATCATCTCCTTAGGCCCGACTAACCCTTCGTTGATTACCATTGCGAAGGAAACCTTAGTCTTTCGGCGTGCAGGGATCGCACCTGCATTGCGGTTACTTGTGCCAACATTCTTACTTCTGTACGCTCCACCGTGGCTTACGCCTTCGGCTTCATTGCAGAACAGAATACTCTCCTACCGCTCATGCAAAGCACGAGCAAGTAAAAAGTAGAAAGTAGAAAGTAGAAAGTCATTAAACTTTAAACTTTATAAACTTTATAAACTTTTAACTCGCTTGTGCTTTGCACAAGCCCTAACCTTCGGTATCATACTTAGCCCCGATTATCTGCGGCGCAAGATCTCTTGATGAGTGAGCTGTTACGCTATCTTTAAAGGATGGCTGCTTCTAAGCCAACCTCCTCATTGTCTGAGAAATTTCACCTCCTTAAGTGCACTTAGTATGAATTTAGGGACCTTAGATGTAGGTCTGGGCTGTTTCCCTTTTGACCACCGGAGCTTCGCCCCCGGAGTCTAACTGCCTAGAAATTGATTGCTGGTATTCGGAGTTTGATAGGAATGACGAAGTTTCCCCCTATTCATTCCTTCCAGTGCTCTACCCCCAGCAGGTAATCTAGACGCTAACCCTAAAGCTATTTCGGAGAGAACCAGCTATCACCAAGTTCGATTAGCTTTTCACTGCTTACCACAAGTCATCCGATGGAGTTGAACGACCAAACGGTTCGGGCCTCCCTTCAGCTTTCGCTAAAGTTCACCCTGCTCATGGTAAGATCACTTGGCTTCGGGTACTAAACATACAACATTTCGACCTCTCACAAAATAAATTTCTACTACGATTTATAAATTTTGGTCAAAACTTATAAAAAATTATTCAACAATAATATTTATTGCTTTATAATTTTTTACGTCGTTTTATCTCAAAATTTAACAATCTCGTAACGAACTTTATTTTGTGAGAGGCCGATTTTTCGCGCTATTAACACTCGCTTTCGCTGTGCCTCCTCGCTATCGCGATTAGGCTGCTGCATATTTAGACTCGTTGGCTCATTCTTCAATAGGCACGCGGTTACGGACATCTCGCTACGCTCGATGTCCAAATTTTTAATTTTGTAATTTTTTAATTTTTAAACAAATTCAAATTTTTAATTCTTTAAACACAACGACGAAAATTTTGCTTCGCAAAATTTTCGTCGAATTTAAAAATTAAAAATTTAAACATTATTTACAAAATTAAAAATTTAAAATTATAAAATTCGGCATCAAATGTAATGAGATGCCCGCTTCCACTCCTTGTAGGCGTATGGTTTCAGATCTATTTCACTCCCCTCTCCGGGGTTCTTTTCACCTTTCCCTCACGGTACTTGTTCACTATCGATCTCTAAAAGTATTTAGCCTTACCGGTTAGTTCCGGCAGATTCCCCCAAGCTATTCGTGTCTTGAGGTACTCAGGAACAACAACAAGAAAGATAATTTGTTTTCGTTTACGGGACTATTACCCTTTGGAGTTTTGCTTCCCAGCAAATTCAACTAACAAAATATTTTTTTACTTTCCTCCTTCCGAAGAATGACACTGTTGTCCTACAACCCCGGTCACTCCTCACTTCGTTCGTCGCAAAGTTTTTAGTTTTTAGAAATTAGTTTTTAGAAAACAAAAATTTGCTTTGCAAATTTTTTACTAAAAACTAAAAACTGACAACTATCAACTTCGTTCCGAGCAGAGTGAGGAACGACCGGTTTGGGCTCTTCCGCTTTCGCTCGCCGCTACTTACAGAATATCGTCTAAATTAATAGACATTGTTTTCTTTTCCTCTAGGTACTGAGATGTTTCACTTCCCTAGGTATACCCCGTGTCTCGCTATCGCTCACCACGAAGAATTTTTAATTTTGTAATTTTTAATTTTTAAACAATTTTTTAATGAAATAATTTTTAAACACGACGACGAAATTTGCTTCGCAAATTTCGTGTTTAAAAATTAAAACATTTTTAAATTTGAAATTATTTAAAAATTAAAAATTAAAAATTAAAAATTCCGTGACGAACATTAGTGAGACACGGTCATCGGCTTTCAGCCGATGGGGTTTCCCCATTCGGAGATCTCCGGGTCAAAGGTTGCTAGTCACCTCACCGGAGCTTATCGCAGACATGCCACGTCCTTCATCGCCTTTTAGAGTCAAGGCATCCACCATACGCCCTTAAAATTTCTTATTAGGAAATTTAAAAAACGCAATTCTTATTTTCAGTTTTGAATTCGATAATTCAAGAATTCAAAACATGTGATTATACAATAAATTTGTTAAATTTAATTTAACAAATCATTAATTTACCTACAGATCTATAAGTCTTAATAAAAAGACTTAAAGACCCACTATTTAATTTTCAATGAATCAATCATCCTGTATCGCCCGACCTATAATAGGTTTGGGGACATTTTTTCCTTACAATCCCTGTGAAGCTTTGAGCAAGCTCAAAGCTTCACAGGGACAATATTTTTTACAACCTCTATGAAAGTTTTGAGCAAGCTCAAAACTTTCATAGAGGCAACAAAAATAAATTCCGAAGAACTTATTATTATCACCTCAATTCAGTTCCGATAAACCCGAGACACTTCTTGCGAAATGAACAGATAAACCGAAACTGAATTCAAATGACAAATAATTTTTATTATTCTAGTTCAGTTTCAGCAAGCTGAAACTGAACTAGAATAACAAACAAATAAAAATTTAATAAAAAAACCGCTTTTTTAAGCGGAGATTTCAGGCAAATTTTAAAATGCCTATAACTTCACCCGCTTATTAAAAATGATTTTTATTAACATAAATTAACGTAACAATTAGTATACTCAAAACAAATTTTTTGTCAACAAATTTGTCTGTTTCCAAACAGGTAAATTTGTTGACAAAAAATTTGTAGTAGTAAATAAATAAGTAGTAAGGAGAAAGTGATAAGTAGTAAGTGACGAAT
>JAHIOZ010000061.1 GCA_018894995.1 Patescibacteria group bacterium
TATATTGTTCTTTTGATGTTTTGTCCATATTTTTCTCAAAAATTATATTGATAATTTGTTTGAGAAATTATACAGATTTCAGTGTGTTTTTAAATGATTTAACCGTTGGTCGTTTGGTGTCATTTTAGATGATTTGATGCGACTGCTTGAAAATTAAGGTTTAATCCTTTATACTGTTTTTATTATGTTTTCATACTTATTTCACACACTTTTTTATAATCCGATCTATAATGGTCTGATTTTTTTAGTCTCATTTTTCCCATGGATGGATTTGGGTGTGGCTGTTGTTTTAATTACCGTTGCGGTTAAACTCATTCTCTTCCCTTTGACAAAGGCTTCCATCAAAACCCAAATTAAAATAAAAGAAATAGAACCGGCTTTGGCAGAAATCAAAGAAAAATATAAAAAAGACAGAGAAATGCTCGCCAAAGAAACAATGGCATTATACTCCAAAAATAAAATAAATCCTTTTTCCAGTTTTATGCTTATTCTTGTTCAACTTCCTATTTTGTTTGCTCTTTATTTTGTCTTTCTAAAAGGGGGGCTTCCTGAAATAAATCTTGATATTTTATACTCTTTTATAGATGCTCCCACTCATATAAATAATATCAGATTTTTAGGAATTATTGATATAACTCAAAAAAGTTTTATTTTGGCTTTAACGGCAGGTTTATCTCAATTTTTCCAAATCAGACTTGTGTTACCAAAACAACAAACAGAAGATAAAAACAAAGTAAGAACGATGAAGGACGACTTAATTAAAAATATGCAACTGCAAATGAGGTATGTGATGCCGGTTTTCATTTTTTTCATCTCCTATGGCCTTATTTCCGCTATTGCTTTATACTGGACGGCAAGCAACTTGTTTATGATAGGACAAGAGCTATATGTCAGGAAAACATTAAAAAACGGCAAATAACAATATGGAAATAGAAATACAAAAAATAATAGAGGATTTTTTAAACAAACTTAGTGTTGATTTTGAAGAAGTAACTAGCCAAACAAGAGACGGCAATGGTTTTTGTTTTGTTATTAAATCTAAAGATTCTGGTCTGTTAATAGGAGCGGACGGAAACAATTTAAAAGCATTAAACCACATCATTAAACAAATTGTCCGAAAAAACGACAGGGACATAAAATTTTTTGTTGATGTAAATGATTATCACAAAAACAACATAGAAAAATTGAAAGAAAAAGCGATTGAAACAGCGGGAAAAGCGATTGTTTTCAAAAGAGATATAGAAATGGAGCCGATGTCTTCTTTTGAAAGAATGATTATTCACTCCGCATTGTCGGATAATCCTGAAATAAAAACTGAATCTGCAGGTGAAGGTGTGTTTAGAAAAGTGGTGATAAAATATACAGAGAATGCTTTATAGAATTTCTAATTCTAATACCTAATTTCCAATAAAAATCCAAATTTCAATTTTAAAAACAAATAACGAACATTTGAGACTGTCGTCACAAATGTTCGTTATTTTTTGGAGAAACACTCACACCTATAAATATCAAACTCATCAAAATCGACAGCTGACTATATTGCTCTGGATCGCCACACTTCTCCGCTTCGCTCCGAAGTTCGCGAAGACGACGGTAAGACTGTCTTTCTAAAGTAGAATTCCATCTTTTTTATATTTTCTACTTCAATTCAAGGCTCCAAAGGCTTGAGTCTTTTTTATTGACGAAAAATAGAAATCTTTCGTTGTGACTTAGTGCCGGTTTTATCAAATCTATCTGGGCACCCTCAAGCTCTTTAACAGAAACCAATATTTCCGCAATTTGATTTTCCAAATCAATTTTCCAAATGTCATCTGTAAAAGAAATTACTCCCTGATACCATTCGTCGGGGTATTCCCCTTTGGCTATTTTTGTCGGAACTCCGCAATAAACGATTTGATTGTTTTCCGCCCAAACACATTTTTCAGGAAGTGTTGCTAAAACAATTTTTTCCGAAGAATTATCTTCTATATTATATAAATTCAAAGTAAAACTGCTATCCGTGCTTTCTGAAAATAATATTTTTTCTCCATCACTAGAAATTGAAGTGGTCAAACCTTTTTTCAATCCTAAAATTTTTCTCATTTCTTCTGTTTTAGTATCAAAAAAATACAAATAACCGGAGGCAAAAACTGACGGTTTTGTCGTAAACGCCAAAAGTCCCTTTTTTGGTCTTTGAACTAATAACTCTGTTAAAGGCGAATTAAATATTTCAATCTTTTTTTCACCGTTTGTGTCTGACAATATCCCTCGGGAACCTTCGGTATTTTTTATCAAATAAAAAATTTGATCACCAGCTTTAACTACTTGCTGTATATCATTTTGCAAAAAAACTCCTTCAATTTTTTCTTCTTCATTTATTGTTTTTCCATCAGTCTTGCTTGTTTCCTCGGTTTCATTTATTTGAGCAAAAAAAGTTTTAATGTTATCAAAATCATCAAGATATCTGATTACAAAAGAACTTTTATCCAACCACAAAGCTTCTTGAATTTTTGGAATAGTTGTGTTTGAAATTCTTTTTTTACTTGAAGAAAAATCATTGGCTTCGTAAATGTGGCCGGTTGCTTTTTCAATATATCTGATTAAAATTTCCTCCTTATTTTTTTCATTTTGAAAAGAGAAAAATCCAGCTACCGGAGAATTGGATATTTTTCTCAATTTTGGCAATTCTTCAATTTTTTTATCATCTGGCGCAGGAATATTATTATTAATATTAGTAGTATCTGTTTTTCCACCGCCAAACAAACCGCCGAAAATTGTTATTTTTTCACTGTCTGCAAAATCTTCCCCGTTTCCGCCTGTTTGTGTGTTTATATAAAGATAAAAAGCGAGAAAACCAAAAACTATAATGACAAGTCCCACTATTAGATATTTAATTGTTTTTTGAATATTCATATTTTAATTTAAATAATTTTATGGACAATCCACCTCTAAACCGCTAAAAGTATTGAGACAAACAACATCGTCGTCTTTTTCATATTTGTCTGTAAATGTATCTACTTTTGTTTTTGTATAACCGTATGATTCAAAATTACCAAGTGGTCTATTATTATTCTGTTGTGTTTCTGTGGAAGTGCATGGAATTGACTGTCCTGTTATTGTTGAAATACAATCTGTTGGTGACGGAGGTAAAGCAAAATCCTCCTCTGTAGTGCTTCCTCCAACCCCAGACCCAGTAAAACTTCCACTTTCTGTTTGCTCATTATCAACCACTGGTGTAACTTTTGGAATA
>JAHIOZ010000142.1 GCA_018894995.1 Patescibacteria group bacterium
AAAACGTCAAGCCTACCGGTATATAAACGACGCGAACAAGATCGGAGCCCAAATCTGCCATCACCAGGAACAAATGAACCCCTTTAGCAAATCCGGATGGACCCTCCCGGAAGTTGTCAGTTTTGATGTGAGTGTGAGGATTACACCGATTTAGGGACCCTGTAGTTGTTAAGAGAGAGGTGAATAGGGGTACTCATTTGTTGTCCTCTGAAGGGAGCTCCAGGATGGGGGGAATGGAGGGAGGCTGTAGGCCGACCGGAATTCCCTCCATCCTGGAGTGTTCGGGACGGTGTCTAAATGAGTTTTCAGGATTCGTTGGAATTGAGCTGCTGTGATTCATGCAGCCGCCAGGAAGGCCCTTCGATGTTGAAGATGATGGAATGATGAACCATGCGATCGACTATGGCAGTGGTGATTACGGGATCACCGAGGTAATCGCCCAGTTCCTTGAAGTCGATATTTGTGGTTATCATGGTTGAGCCTTTGCAGTAACGGCCATCAATCACCTTGTGAAAAAGGTTGGCATTGCCGGCATCCTGCTGTTCAAGACGGTCGAAACCAACCTCATCTATAAGCAGGATATCAGGCGAAAGATAGCGTTTCAGTTTTTTATCTAAGGTGTCATCAGCCAGGCTGGCTATTAACTCCCTTAGCATATCGGCCGCTGTGGTATAACGGCAACGGTAGGTTTTCCGGCAGCCAAGCAGCAGCAGAGCCTTGGCGATATGGCTTTTGCCAGTGCCGGAGTTGCCGGCGATAATGACGCCTTGTTTACGATCGACAAAATCAAGCTTGGCTAATTCCATGATCCGGGTCTTGTCCACGCCTTTCTGGAATACAAAATCAAAATCTGAGAGCAGCTTCCTGTCCGGCAGTTTTGATTCCTTGATACGCCGCTCGATCCTTCTCTGAATCAGAGCATTCGCTTCCAAGGTGAAGAGCAGTTCAAGTAGATCTGTGGGTGGAGAAGACTCTTGTGCAGCCCGGGCGAGTTCATCGTCCAAGACCCTGCTTATCTCGTTAAGTCTCAGGATTTTCAAGCTGTCCCTGATCTTGCTCAGGCTGTCTGATGGCTGTTTTTCCTTCATGTGCTGATCCTCCCAAAAGAGTGCTGTACTCGTCTAAAGGTCGTTGTTTGATCTGAGGCAAAGCCTTGCGTAATCTTTCTGCGGCCTGTTCGTTTCTAATGGATTCCAGGGTACGTGGCGCTGCCTTTGCCTTGAGGATACGCTCAATTGCCTTACAATCGTAGGCATGGTAGTGACAGGCGTGGCCCATGGCGTGGTTGATGTCATCACAATGGTACGTTTCCTTCTGCCTGAGGATATGTCTGGCATGAAAGCCGCAGTTTTTTGGGTGCTTATCTTGAAGACCTTTCAGAAACTGCTCACTATTCTCACCCAGAGCAATAAATTGATCCCGTACCGGTTCGAGGCCATAGCGTATCTTACGGGCGCCATGGATCTGGTGGGCGTCAAGCTTGATCCCTGAACCTGCGGGTATCCTTTCATGACGAACGAGCAAGGCAAGATCCACTGAGTAAATAAAAACCTCATGTTCCATTGCCTTCATGGTCAGGATATCGGCCACATGCTCATAGGGGACCGGATAAAGGTTGGTCTCAAATTCAATATACCCCTCAAGACTACAGACCCGCAAAGCCACCTCAGAAGAATCGTACGGATGATATGGGAGGGGCTGAAGGGCCTCCTGCTCCTGTTCTAAAAACAACTCAAAGGGTGGTCGGCCGGTCGTGTCGTGGATGTGAGTATCCGATCTTTCCTGCAACCACCACTTGGCAAATCCTTTCAGATCATCGAGATCCTGAAACTCCCGGCCGTTGAGCAGATTCTTTTCCACATACTGAAACGGCGCTTCAACTTTTCCCTTTGTCTGCGGTCTGCCCCGCTGGCAGGCAATGGGCCGACAGCAGTAATGAGTGATAAAGGCCGAAAAAGAAGGATTAAAAACCGGTTTGCCCGCCTCCCAGCGCAGGACGACCGTTTTTTCGCTGTCATACAAACATTGTTTGGGCACGCCGTTGAAATGGGCAAAACTATCCTGATGCCGGCGAATCAGGGTAAAAAAGTCCCGCCGTTTTGTGAAGTCAATATAATGACGCCTGGAAAACCCTAAGATATACGAAAAACAGTTTACCTTGCTCTTGCCGGTACCGGCAAAGTCAATGGTGTAGGGACTCCAGTCCATCTGTCCCTGCAGACCGGGTTCGGTCTCAAACCTGATAATAGGGGTTTTTTTTGGAGTTGGCCGTAAAATACGTAACCGTTCCCTGAGGATACTGACACCGCCGGTATAACCTGCATCCCTGATTTCTTCAAAAACCCTTTGCCCCGTTATTTTGGGATATTTTTCCAGAAGTTGATTGATCTGTCCCACAAACGAATCTAATTTGCTGGGCCGGATGGCACGCACTTTATGACTGTCCTTGAGAATATCGTGACCCTGATCTCGGTTTGCCTGATGTTTGCGCAAGATTCGCCGTACCATATTACGACTGATGGAAAAATGTCGTGCCAGCCCACGGATACTCCAGCCTTCTCTATTCATGGTGACCAGTAGACGCTCAAGCTCTTCCCGGCTCTGTATGAAGGTTGTCATTGGGCACCTCCTGATTCGTACGCCTCTAAGGTCTCTATTAAATTTTCCTTTGCCTGCGCCATACTCACCAAGGCCTGTCTACAGCACGAAATGAGGAACGCCTCTTCTTTCTCCGAAAATTGACCTAACTCCGTGACACTTATGGCAAAACCTGCTATGCGGCAATGCTCATCCATGGTCACGAGCTTTCGGTGTAATTCCCTGGCAATGGGATCTGATATCCTGGCGGGTGTCACTACATGACCTTCCGGCTCTAAAATCTCCCATGGGTTTCTCAGGATGCAGGCAGGGTCGTTCCATGGATTGGCCTGTAGCGCTGAAACCATCTTTCTGGTCTCACGCCAGGTCAAATGGTGCTTGCGGATCGTTTCCAAAAGCGCTTCCTGGTGGTTGCTGCGCTGCAACTTGGCCAGTTCCATTCCCATGCTGATGGGCAAAAGACCTATCTTTATGTTTTCCTGCACCTCATCGCTCAATCGTTCTATTAATGAAACCCTACGGCAGACCCAGCTTTTATGACGACCCAAAAGCGTGGCGATTTCCACCTGGGTCAGACCGTCCTCATGATAAAGGGAATGCACCACAAGGGCCTCTTCCATGCTGCTGATAGATTTCCCAATCCAATTCAACTGCATAACCGCCACCTTGCCTGCACGAATACCCAAATTCAGAATCCGGGCATTGAGACTTGGTAACGAAAGCGCTCTCCCAGCCCTCAGCCGCTTAAAGCCATCTAACAGTTCATAGTGGTCCTGTTCCATGCGGCTGACAACCACAGGCGTTATCTGCCCATACTTTTCCATGGATCGCAGCATGGCCCTATCCGCCTGCGGATTGATGATCCGCAAGTTACCGAATCGTTCGGAAATCTTGGCCAAAGGTACTTCCACCGTTTCTGTTGCTGAGCTTTGATCTGCCATAGTTATTCCTCCCGCCCGCAACAAAGATAGCCTATGGCCCCTGCTTCAGCCTATCACTTCTTAAACACCCTTCACAGGGTAGTCGGTCGATTTTCCTTTGTATCTCAACAGGTTGCGCTCGTATCACTTCTTTAAATGAACGAACGAGTAGTTGGACCACATATTCAATGATTATAAGGGGTTGTACCCCTATCACATCTTGAATTACATCTCCGGGTAGTTGCGGGGTTGATCTGCTGGATGGGGGCCTTATCGGACCGGTTTTATTCGGGTTTGAGGAAGGCGGGGGACGACTGTCAGACTGGGATGGGGGCTTCGAAGACTCAAGCTTGCTGCCCAAATAAATAGCCTGAAAATATGAACGGTTCTTTTTGTTCCACTCAGCACATTTTTTGGCATGCCATTTCCTTCTGCACGATTCTTTCCCGCATGTTTTCTGGCGATCACCAAGGCGAGGATGCGGGGTAAACCATTTCCTGCATATTCGACATGGCCTTTTGTTAGACTTCCGGTTCTCTCCCATCGTTTTCTCCTTTTCCAAACTGAAAAAACAATGATAGATAAACTAAAAGGATGGCGAAACAGGTGGGTCTCTAAATCCGTGCTTTCTTGGTTACGAAAAACCGGTAGGGAGGGTCCATTTCTCGGCGGGGGGTTGGTTCATTCTTTTATGGTGGTGGCACCCAAATCCCCATCCCCGATCAAAAAATAGCCTTCACTGTAAAGCTATCTCAAGGCCTGATCCAAGCGCTTCGAGTGTATGCAAGCAAGTCAGGAAAAAGTTTGAGCGAAATTGTCACCCAATCTTTGGAGGTCTTTCTCCAAAATGGACGGGGGCCGCGTTCGGGAAAGAAAACTCGTCAGAAATATTGAGCTTGAATACAGTTATGATCGATTGATCGACATAAAGATGATTCAAGTGTACCAATTATTAGTGCCTGATAAAGCTTGGGAAAAGGATATCAACCAACACGGGAAAAGCCGGGAATATGCAACCAGCAGGCATATACGCGAGGGTGTCATCGGAACGTCAAAGAGAAGAGCACACTATTGACAGTCAGATAGCAGCCTTGATCAAGTACGCTGAAAACGAGGGATATATAGTCCCAGAAGACTGGATTTTCAAGGATGAAGGTTATAGTGGTTCAACCTTGATACGACCTGGTTTGGAACGATTAAGAGATTTGGCCTCTGAATGTCAAATTGACATATTGCTAATATATTCTCCGGATCGGTTGAGTAGAAAATATGCTTATCAGGTCCTCTTGACCGAAGAATTTTCCAGAAATGGTGTTGACGTACTTTTTGTTAAATCACCTAAAGCAACTACGCCGGAAGAAGAACTCCTGCTGCAGTTTCAGGGAATGATTGCCGAATACGAGCGGGCGCAAATCATCGAACGATCGCGGCGTGGTAAGAGGCACCGAGCAAGAGCAGGTTCTATCAATGTTCTTTCTGGAGCGCCGTATGGCTATCAATATGTCAAAAAGACAGAAAGCCTTCCGGCCTATTACAAAATCATTGAATCAGAGGCTGAAGTTGTAAGACGGGTCTACAGTCTTTATACCGAAGATGATTTTAGCATAGCTGATGTCGTCAGATGGTTGAATGATAGAGGTATTCCAACCAGAAAGCGGATTTCAAAATGGGAACGGACAACAGTCTGGGCAATGCTTCGTAATCCTGCCTATAAAGGGACCGCATGCTATGGGAAAACAAAAGTGACCGAAAGGAAGAAGATTACCCGTCCTTTGAGAAAACGAGGAGGCTTTTCCCCGCGATGCAGTTCCAATGTCGAGCGCCCGAGAAAGGACTGGATTGAAATTCCGGTCCCAGCAATTGTGAGTCCGGATGTTTTTTCTTTTGCAGAGGAGAAGCTCGAAAAAAACAAGCGTTATTCTAAAAGGCGAACGAAAGAGCCAACATTGCTGCAAGGCGTGATGGCCTGCAATAAATGTGGATATGCATATTACAGGACCTCGACTCGAACTTCC
>JAHIOZ010000062.1 GCA_018894995.1 Patescibacteria group bacterium
AGAAGTTACAGTATTAAATGTTTTCGTTCCTTCTCCCCAATACAAAAACAATCCGGCAATAAACAAATCTCTTTTCGAAAATTTTCCTATATCATATTTTGCTTTATTATATGCTTTTTCCAGTATATCTTCCCTGCGTTTTCTACAAGTATTTCTATAATTTTCTATACGTTTCGGATTTTTATCACGCAAATTGACCAATTGCTCACGGGACAATGGTAAGTCTTTGAGCCATTCGCTTAATGTTCCCTTGCCCACATCTACTATTTCTTTTATCTGAGAATAACTCTTCCCTTTTTTTCTTAATTTAATCGCTAAATTTTTTTCTTTTATTTTTGCCATAATCGAATGTTTGAATACTAATTCAATTACATTATATCAAACATTCGTATTTATACAAGTTTAAATTTAATAAAAATGGTTTTTATTAAATCAACTTAAATTTTATTATTTTGACGAGGCTGTTTTTATTGACTTCTTTGTTATAATATCCGGAATAAATTTTATACATTTCTTCTTCTGATTCAAATTTTTCGTGACCATCCCAATCTTCTTCTGTTAATTCTCCAAAAGTTGTTTCCCTCATCCCAATAATTTTTGCTTTGGCAAATTCTTTCAATGTTTCTTTAACAACAAAAGAAACTTCATCCCCCTCGGTTAAATCTTTATCATCAAACAATCGCCAAGTCGTGTCTTTGTCGCCTTTTAATATTAACTTGCTCAAATTTTCTCTAAATTTTAATGTTTTCATTTTTTTACTATAAATTTTAGTTTTAAATTAAAAGTGGGCTCCCGACACCCACTTTTTTTGAAATACTTTATTTTTATGCAAAGGCAAGTTCCTGTTTGGATTTAATTGGAAAATGTAAATCAAGGAAATCATTGTAAGCCTTTTACAGCGTTATTTTTTTAGGAATGATTCCGTTTGCAATCAAAAGATTTTCAAAATTTTCTCTTTCAATTGTTTCAACTTCAACAAGATATTTTGTAATATTATCCAATGCTTTTCTGTGTGTAACCAAAACTTCTTTAGCTCTTTCAAGACCCTCGTCCATTATTCTCTTTACTTCCTCGTCAATCAAATAAGCGGTCTTTTCTGAGTGTTCTTTATTATTTGAAACACCCGCTCCAACATAAGATATTCTTCCGCCGTTTTCTTCAAGAGCCACCGGGCCAATCTTTTCAGACATTCCATATCTTGTAACCATATTTCTGGCCAATGCTGATGCTACCTGCAAATCATTTGAAGAGCCTGTTGTTATATCGCCGAAAATCATTTCTTCTGCCGTATAGCCACCCAAAGAAACGGCGATATCGTCCAAAAATTCTTTTTTGGACTGAAGTTTCTTTTCAACCAAGGGAAGATGCAAAGTGTAGCCGGCGGCATGCCCTCGAGAAATAATGGAAACTTTATGAACAGGGTCAGAATGTTCCAAAACTGAAGAAATCAAAGCATGCCCGACTTCGTGATAAGCTGTAATTTCTTTTTCTTTCTTGGACAAGATGTGACTTTTTCTTTCCGGCCCCATCATTACTTTTTCAATTGAACGGATAAGGTCAAATTGAAAAACTTGCTTTCTGCTTTCTCTCGCCGCCAAAATAGCGCCCTCGTTCATCAAAGAATGCAAATCAGCTCCGGAGAAACCGGGAGTTCTTTCGGCAATCACTTTCAAATCAACATCCTCGGCAAACGGTTTTGTTCGCGAATGTATTTTCAAAATTGATTCTCGGTCTTCCCTGTCAGGTAAATCAACTACAACCCTTCGGTCAAATCTTCCTGTTCTCAAAAGAGCCGGATCCAAAACATCAGGTCTGTTTGTCGCCGCCATAACAATAACTTTTTCGTTTGGCTCAAAGCCGTCCATTTCAACCAAAATCTGATTAAGAGTTTGTTCCCTTTCGTCATTTCCTCCTCCGACACCAGATCCTCTCACCCTGCCGACAGCATCAATTTCATCTATAAAAACAATTGACGGAGCCGAATTTTTCGCCATTTTAAACAAATCACGAACTCTTGAAGCTCCCACCCCGACAAACATCTCAACAAATTCAGAACCGGAGATAGAGAAAAAAGGAACTCCCGCTTCTCCCGCCACCGCTTTTGCCAACAAAGTTTTTCCGGTTCCTGGAGCTCCCATCAAAATAACTCCTTTGGGAATTCTCGCACCAATATCCAAAAACTTTTTAGGATTTTTTAGGAAATCAACAATTTCAACCAATTCCTCTTTTGCTTCTTTCACTCCCGCTACATCATTAAAAGTAACTTTTTGACTCTTATCATTTGGGTCAGTAAAACGAGCTTTGGATTGTCCAAAAGAAAAAGCTTGCATTCCTGCACCTCTCACTTGTCTGGACATATACCAAATAAACAGCACGATGAACAAAATTGGAATAAGAATAGGAGATAATGTTAAAAGCCAAAAACCAATCCCAGTCGGGTTACTGACATCCAAACTAACTTCTTTTAACTCTTCAGGAGTAACACCATAATTAACCAGAGTTTCAGACAAAGAAGATTCAACTTCTTTTTTTGTTACTTTTTCTGACCCGTCTTTGAGTTTTATCAATAATTTTTCTCCTTCTATGTTGACGGATTGGACTTCCCCCGCTTTTATGCTTGAAACCAAATTTGAAATGGTTATTTCTTCAATATTTTTACCACTCTCTGAAACAAGCGAATAAATGGATAAAATTATCAAAAAAATTATAATTGTGCTTATAAAATTATTAAAAAATTGAAAACCTACCAATTTTTTGGATTGGTTTTCATTGGTTGGTTTTTTCTTTTTATTGGTCTTTCTAGAATTAAAAATGTTTTTCATATAAGATAGTATAAAGTAGTAAGTAATAAGTATCAAGTATTAAGAAAAAACCAATTTTTTCAAAATTGATTTCTTGCGGACTAAACGAAGAAAGACCCCAGTTAAATAAAATGTTTAACGGGGCACGCGCGGAAAGACGCAGAAACGACGAAAACGAATTTTGGCTTCGCCAAAATTCGTCAAAAATAATACCAAAATTTTTGCGGTCGCAAAAATTTTGGTATTAGACTTCTTTCCAAACCCTTTTCTGTCCATAATTTCTAAAATTCAATGCAAACGAATTTTTTCTCCTAAAACCTTATCCAGATAAGCTTTTTCTCGAAAAAATCGTTTTCATTTGAATTTTAAAAATTCTAACAGAAGAAGTTTAGAAAGAAGTCTATTATTTTTTGAATAAATTTTCCAATTTTTTTATTCAAGTTTTATGATTACCTCAATCTGAAGTCTCTGAGAGTCCTCGGGATAACTAATTCAACTTACGGTAAATCGTGACGGTCGTCACAATTTACCGTAAGCTGAATATCCAAAAAAAAGTTGCTCGCAAGCGAGCAACTTTGTAACAAAAAAATCATTCTTTAACAATAACAGGCCTTACACACACGACCTCCTTTGCAATTAAACTAATGTTTGAACCCACAAGAACTTTCGGACAAGGTTCCCATTTACCGGTCGGAGAAGAATAAAAATCAGTTTCTTCAAGAGTGTCAGAGAGTTTTAAAATCTGACCAATAATTACCCTGCTGGAAAGAGGGTGTTTTATTTCCATTTTTCCAAAAATTTTGGGTTGTTCAAAAACTTCAACTTCTTCCGGGTAAATGCTGTCTATATAATAAGCAAATCTTTCCCCAATGAAAGAATACGCCCTGTCAATTCCCAAAACATTTCTCCATTCCGCAAAAACCTTGCCGATATCATCATATTTATTCTTAAAATAAATAACCCAAAAAACACATCTCGTTTCGTCTTCCAAGCATGGACCTCTCTTCTCTTGGATGAGTGTCTGCATAACACTTAAACACTTAATTTTTTGATTATCAAAATCTTCCAAAATTTTTTTCGACATAACATTTCCTCCTTATGATATTTGACGGTTGAAAATCAACTACATTCCTCCCACCAATATACAAAAAAATCCCAATAAATGCTAGTATTTAAGCATGGGGACTTTAATAAGAAACAAAAAAGCGACATTCAATTATGAAATTATGGAAAAATTCGATGCGGGAATCGAGCTTTTTGGTTATGAAGTAAAATCCATTAAAAACAAGCATGGAAACATTGAAAGCGCTCATATAACAGTTAGGGGCAGAGAGGCTTTTTTAATCAATGCAAATATTCCTCCTTATCAACCGGCTAACACACCAAAAAGCTATGACCCCGAAAGAAATCGTCGCCTGCTTTTAAC
Organism: Patescibacteria group bacterium; assembly: GCA_018894995.1. Taxonomy (GTDB): domain Bacteria; phylum Patescibacteriota; class Minisyncoccia; order Phycocordibacterales; family UBA12079; genus UBA12079. Next base: position 4,228 of record JAHIOZ010000062.1, read on the forward strand.
TAAAAAAGAATTGAAAATATTGGGCGGGTTAGAAAGCAAGAAAGGATTGACAATTGTGCCAATCTCAATGTATACTAAAGGCAACAAAATCAAGGTTTCAATTGCGGTTGTGCGAGGAAAAAAGAAATTTGATAAAAGGGAGGATATTAAGAAAAGAGATGCTCGGAGAGATGTTGAGAGGGAAACGAGAGGAAAATTTTAAAGAAAATTTTTCAGATTTAAGAAATAGGGTTTAAGAATGTTCGTTGAAAAAAATAATTCTGTCATTCGCGTGCTACATCCAATCACACTCGTATTGCTTGCAATTCGGGACAAATATTCCGGTTGAGCTTCGGTTTAATCTGAATAGAATGGATGTAGCACGGGGGTGACAGGCTTAGATAAATAAATTACTTTTTTATATGCATTGAAAGCTGAACTAACTTTTAAAACTGGTTCACAAAGATAAGTGCAAACTTGTCACAAAAAGCAAAAGCTGTAGTTTCTAACTACTTTTTTGCTCCAGCATTAGCTTTAGCTTAAGCTGGCGGGCAATCTGTTAATGTTTGATAAATAGATTGTTTGCTATAATTTTCAAACTAGGAAATAAGATTTCTCTGGCTTAATTCCAAAACTAAAGAGATCGAGGTTTTAAGGTTTTGTTTGTTTCTTACTTAATTCTTCTAAATGACTTCGGTCAAAAAAACAAAATAACAATGTAGAATTATCCAAAAGCTTTATTTAGACGCGAGTTCAACTCTCGCCACTTCCACAAAACACAAAAAACCACTTTTTTTAAAAAGTGGTTTTTTGTGTTTTGTGGAAGTGGCGAAAGCAAACAATTTTGCTTTCGTCGAGAGTTGAAAGACGGAGTGGTCTGCGATTTTTATTTTTTCCGCCATAAAAGGAAAAAATAAAAAGGACCTTTTTTCAAAAAGGTCCTTTTTATTTTAAAGATTGACTTTCAAGTGTTTTTGAAACACAATAGCAACAGGATAAAGTTTTTCAAAATATTGGCTCCAAGCCAACAAATAAAAAGGGGTTGAATATGCTGGAATTATGGGTTCACAGAAAAAGACACCTTAAAGGAATTCTCGGAATAGGGATTTTTTATGAACCCGAATCTGAGGATACAACCGTTGATGAAAAAGTAAAAGAGCTTCTCTGTTCAATAAAGGAAGGGAGCATAAAAATAACCATTGAATCAAAAAACAAACAAATGATTTTTAAAAACGGCAACGGACTGGACTTATGTTTTGAAATAAAAAGAAATCAAAGAATCCGTTTGGATGAATTAAAACAATTTATCATTGGGATAAATTCAATGAAAGAAATCACTATTTCTGAACCGCGTTTTAATTCAGGTTTCTACATTATACAAGATATTTTTTTTGATGATGTCGAAGGATTCCCGATTGGTAAAATGATGTAAACCCGCAGTCTCGCACTGCGGGTTTTTTAATTTAAAAAAATCAACAATACTCTCAATTACGAAACTCCATGATATAATAAAAGCACTCCAATAAGGAGTGCTTTTATTGATATGAATACGCTTGTAGTTTTCCGACAAATCAAAGAAAAAGTAAAAGCATATATAAAACAATTAAAACTTAAAATTG
>JAHIOZ010000063.1 GCA_018894995.1 Patescibacteria group bacterium
ATAGTTGGAAAAAGTTGTTTAATCTATTGTTTATTGCAGGAGTCCTGGCTTCCCTATTAGCTATTGTCCAATATTTTAATATTTTAAAAAACATTTTTATTTCTTTTGAGGGTGGGGCCACCCCATCTTTTTTAGGCAATTCTACTTTTTTAGCGATTTATATGCTTTTTTTGGTTTTTTTATCTTTTACCTTTTTCATCCGAGAAAGAGCCAAAAACAAAAAGATAATTTATGCTGTGCTTTTTTCTCTTTTTATTTTTACTGTTTTGATTACGAGTTCTCGTGCAACTTATTTAGGACTCTTGATTGGATTTTTTTATTTCTTTTTCTTCTATCCCAAAAAATTTAAAACTCTTAAAATAATTGCTGCTTCTCTTGTATTAATTGCTATAATTATCGCTATCTTTTTTAATCTTTTTCCCCAAGTCGCAGAAAAAAATAAGTTATTGGAAATAGCTGTTAATAGATTATCTATAAAAAAAGTAGCAAAAGACCTGGCAGGAACCCGTTTTTCAGCCTGGAAAATAACTTTAAAAACCATTGAAGAAAAACCCATCTTTGGCTGGGGGCCGGAAAATTCTTACATTGGTTTTGATAAATACTACGACCCCACTGATTCCAATATTAAAAATATGTGGTGGGACAGACCGCATAATATATTATTAGATATTGCCGCAAGTTCTGGGATTATTTCTCTTGTCCTTTATCTCTTATTCTGGCTTCTTCTTTTCTGGCAGTTACAAAGATTCAAAAGGCAACAGGGCGAAAATGAGTATACTTATTTGGCTCATGGACTTCAAACTATGTTTATAGGATATCTTGTTGTTCTTTTCTTTAATTTTGATAACTTTGCAACCTATCTTATTTCTTTCTTCTTTATCGGATACGCTTTCTATTTAATATCAATGCAATCTGAAAAAAAACTCATTTATCCCCCCAGAACAAACGCTGTTAAAAACAAACTTATTTATATTCCTATTTTAATTGTTCTAATTTGTTTTATCTGGTTCTGGAATATAAAACCCCTATACCTTAACGAAGAAATTAGCTATGTACAGGTTTTAACTGACGTTAAGAAATGCGAAAAGTCTCTAAGTACAATGGACAAAGTTTGGCAAAATGGAGGAATTCTAAAATCTTACTCGGGATTAAAGTATGCTGATTTTATAAAAAGATGCGCATCCTCTAATCCGGAAAAAGAGGTTGATTATTCAAAAAAAGCCTCGGAGGTGTTGAAAATCAGTTCTAAAATTCAACCTAAATTTACAAGAACCTGGATATTTCTTGGCAGTTTTACCAACGTTCTGGCAGCTAGAGAAGAAAATATAGAAAATAGAAATAAGTTATTGTTGGAAGCAAGAAGTTATCTTGAAAAAGCATTAGAATTAAGCCCTAAACGCCAAGAAATTTTTATAGAAATAGAAAAGGGTTATATTATAGCTGAAGATTACCAGACAATGAAAAAAATAGCTTATGATTGTATTGACATCGATTCAAGTTATGGACAATGTTATTGGTATTTGGGAATAGCTGAAATATTTTTAGGAGACCAAGAAAACGGCAAAAAACACATTCAAGAGTCCCTTGAAAGGGGTAGCAGTCCATCATATATTCAACTCGGCGTAGCTTATATAAGCCAAAATAATTATAAAGACGCCGCAGACGCTTATCACATGCTTACTGCTATTTATCCGGAGAATGCAAATTATCATGCAGCAATGGCTTTCTTGTCCCGGGAAATCGGTGATTATAGTAGAGCCCGGAGGGAAACATTAGAGGTTTTTAGATTACAACCGGAGAACAAAGAGGTTTTAATATTTCTTGAGCGACTGCTTGGCTTAAGTCCTAACGATCCAGCCCTTCACTTCTCCCTAGCCTATATTTATGCGCGGATCGGAGAAACCGAAAAAGCCAACCAAGAATATTTAATAGTCAAATCACTTTATTTACAAGCAGTGGCAAAATATCCAGAAGACCCCGACTACCATTTTAGTCTAGCAGGTGTTTACAAGGAATTAGGTGAATATGAAAAAGCATATCAAGAAGCTTTAATTGCTGAAAAAATAGATCCAGGAAGATTTCATAATGTAGTGATGGATTTAATAAGCTCTTTACATGGAGATTATTGGGAAAAATATCTTAGAGGAGAAAATTAAAGACAACTAATCGCCACTGATTAATAGCTGACTAGCGCTGATAAATAAAAATATGAGCATAGAAAAATTAGTAAAATCAAAAATCAGAGAGATTGCTGATTGGCCGAAAATCGGGGTAAATTTTAAGGATATAACTCCTCTGCTTGGAGACAAAGAAGTTTTTTCCAAAACGATTGACGAATTGGTAAAACCGTATTTAAATCAGAGAATTGATAAAATCGTTGGTATAGATGCCAGGGGTTTTCTTTTAGCTTCGGCTATGGCATATAAATTAAAAACCGGCATTGCTATTATCAGAAAACAAGGAAAACTCCCCTCAAAAACAATTTCCAAACAATATGTTTTAGAATATGGCAGTAATACTATTGAAATGCATCAGGACTCTATTCTGCCCGGAGAAAAGATTTTGTTGGTTGATGATGTGTTAGCCACTGGCGGCACAATGAAAGCAGCTATTGATTTGGTAAAAGAACTGAAAGGAAAAATAATAGGTGTTGATTTTTTAATTGAATTAACTTATTTAAATGGCAAAAAAACGCTCAAGGGACAGAAAATAAGGTCTTTAATAAAATATAATTCAGCTGGCAAAACAAAACCGCAAAAAAAATTAGCGGAAATTGGAATAATCGGCGGCTCGGGGTTTTATGAGTTTTTCAAAAACAACGCCAAAGAAATCCAAATAGAAACAGAGTTCGGAAAACCAAGCGATAAAATCACCATAGGAAAAATATTCGGGAAAAGAGTGGCTTTCTTGCCCAGACACGGCAAAACACACCAAATTCCTCCGCATAAAATCCCCTACAGAGCGAATATCGCCGCTTTTAAACAAATCGGTATTGATAAAATAATCGCTCCAACCGCTGTTGGCTCTTTAAAGAAAAACATAAAACCCGACGACTTTGTAATCTGCGACCAATTTATTGATAGGACTAAAAAAAGAGATGATACTTTTTTTGACGGGCCAAAAGTCGCTCATATTGAGATGGCCTATCCTTATTGCCCGAAGCTAAGAAAAATTGCCATTGCCCAAGCGAAAAAATTGAATCTTAAAACCCATTCCAAAGGAACCGTAGTAGTAGTTGAAGGTCCGAAGTTTTCAACAGTAGCGGAAAGCGTTTCTTTCGTTAAAATGGGATGCGATGTAATAAATATGACTCAATACCCCGAAGTTGTTTTGGCTCAAGAATTAGGGATATGTTATTTAAATATATCTTTGGTTACTGATTATGATGTTGGCATATACGCTAAATCTAAAATAGAGCCGGTTTCAATTGAACAAGTCTTAGCGAATTTTAAGAAAAACAATGAAAAATTGAAAAATTTAATATCGGAAATTATAAAAAACATTCCAGATAAAAGCAGCTGCGATTGCCAAAAGAAGTCCGAGAGAGCTTTGCTCCGCTGATCTAACGCTGGAAGAACCAAAAAAGCCACCCGAGAAGGTGGCCTTTTTGGTTCCAGCTCTATCCTGCCACAAAGTCAGGACGCCAGATTAATTTCAGAAATTAGTCAGTCCAGGTTTGAGCTGATACAGATGATTGCAACAGATAGCTGTTTGTCCAATCGCCTGTACCGCCACTAACTGCTGCCGAGTGAGCAACTGCTGAATCATCAGACCATATCAAGTTTGCGGCTTCGGAACCACTAGTTCCATCTGCGACGGCCAACTTGAGAATATTGGTCAATGTTGTGCCAATGCTGATAAATCCAATCCAGTTATCACTAGAACCAGAACCGACACCAAATGCACAATCAGCGGCATCTGTGTTGAACGATAAGGCAACACTGTTTGAGTGTGAGCCTGTGTAGGCATCAGTAAGGTTAAACCCTTGAGGAGTGGCCCTAATAGTGTAAGTGGTTGAGCTCCCAGCTGAAATTGTGTCTTCAGTGGAACCTGTCCAAGTTACAATAATATTGCTATTTCCTTCGGTTACTCCATTAAGTACAGTTGCACCCTTGACTGAAAGACCATAATCCTCATCTACAATGTTTACAGAGGTTGTAATATCAACTCCGTCTTTGTAGAGTTTTATGGTATTCAACTCAAGCTTATCTGATGGGGTTGCGTGACCACCATCTGACCAACCTAAGTCAACCTTAAACTGTTTAATATTGACATCGCCCTGTGAAGGAGCGGCTACTGTAAATTTAAACAAGTCTTGGGCTGAACCGTTGGTAAGGGTAGTACCAGACAAAGCAACCTTTGTGATGGTCGGAACTGACCTATAGACATAAGTGCTGTTTCCTGCATAAGTAGCGCCTGTATCTGTGATTGTTGCTACAGCTCCCTCTGTATCCATATACTTGACATAAGTCAAAGCTGGAATAATTCTTAAACCTGAAGTTCCATTGGTTGCTGACGGGGTTGCAAGAACAAAGTTAACAGTTAGGGTCTTTGATGTGCTGGCAGAAACTGCAACGTTTAAACCGGTAAAGTAGAAACCTCCGGTAGAACCATTAGTATCAACAGCATTAAAGCTTTGTGTAGCTAAAACTGTTGCTGGTGATGTTGAACTATCCTTTAAGACAGCGCTACTGATAATATTTTCAGCATTCAAACTTGCTCCGTTAAGAGCATATACATCAGGATTAATCTTTACTTCCTGAATTGTATAGGCCCGATAAGAAGAAGTGAATTTGAATCTTCCTGCTTC
>JAHIOZ010000064.1 GCA_018894995.1 Patescibacteria group bacterium
GTTGTTTTTTGAATAAGTTAATTGGGGATGGTATAAGTAGCATACTACACTATGGGGGGGCACTTTTGCAAATTTTTGTGGGGATAAATAAATTTCATTTTCCAACTTCGGAGGTTCCCTATATTTTGAGAGTGGAAGTTAAAAGTTATAAAATTCGTTTTCGCCGTTTCTGCGTAATTCTGCGTCCGTTCCGCGACCTTCCGCGAAAAACCGATTTTGAAAAAATCGGTTTTTACTCTATACTTAGTGGTATGTTAAACAAATCTTTTTTTAAATTTACTTTGGGTTTTATTTTTATTTTGGCAGTGAGCTTCTTTTTTATTATTGCGACGAGTTATTTTGGCTAGGATGTGATTGTTAGTTTGAATTGTCACGAAAACAGGCGTGAAATTTTTTAATTTTTTTGAAAACAAAGTTTTCAAAAAAATTAAAAAATTTCACGCCTGTTTTTCTCATCGTCATTTTCTTCGTCTTTTTGTGTTTATCGACTGCTAGCGGTTTGTTAAAATTTAAAATTTTATCAAACATTTTTTGACTTTTTTGATATCTTTGCTATACTGGTTGCAAATAAAGGCCAAAGAAGATAGGCAAGGGGAAACCCGATAAGCTCCTATTCAGGTCGAACTATTAATTAAGTTTATTCTTAATCGCCTTTATTTATATTAATGGCGTTTTTTTAATTTAAAAAACATTTAAATTTGCGGGTTTGAAAATTGGCCCATGTTAAATATCATTTGATTTTTTAAAAAATCAAATGTTCAAATTTTTTCAAAATTTGATTTAACAGGGCCATATTTTTCTAATTCGCAAAGCTCATAAGAAAAATATGGCCATCTCAAAAGAGAAAAAAGGTGAGATTTATAAAAAATTATCTGATAACTTGAAGAAAGCACAATCAGTAGTGTTTGTTAATTTCCACGGTTTGGGAGTTGGGGAAACAACAAATTTGAGAAGAAAGTTGAAAGAAGACAAAGTAAATTATGTTGTTGCCAAGAAAACTTTGATTAAAAAAGCTTTGGAAGCGATCAAACACAAAGGGGAAATGCCTCAATTGGACGGGGAAGTCGCTTTGGCTTACTCTAACGATGATTTAACAGCTCCGGCAAGAGGTGTTTATGATTTTTTGAAAATCTACAAAAACAAGCTTGCTATTTTAGGAGGTGTTTTTGAAGGGAAATATATGAATATGGCGGAAATGACTGAAATCGCATCAATTCCTTCAATGTTGATTCTAAGAGGTCAGTTTGTAAATCTTATTAATTCACCGTTACAAGGACTAGTAATAGCTCTTGATAAAATAGCAGAAAAAAAATCTTAAAAAGTTTTTTTAAATTTCAAGTTTCAAATTTTTAATTTTATAATTTTTAAATAAATCTTAATTTTTAATTTTTAAACTTTACGAAAATTTGCTAAAGCAAATTTTCGTCGTCGTGTTTAGAAATTAGAAATTTGATATTAAAAATTATTTATAAAATTAAAAATTACAAAAATTAAAAATTAATTTATAACAAAATTATGTCAGAAGAAATAAAAAATGAAGAAGAAGTAGTTGTGGAGGAAACTCCTGCTACTGTTGAAGAAGCTCCTGTGGTAGAAGAAGTTAAAGAGGAAGCTCCTGTGAAAGCTTCTGTCCCAGTTGAAGAAACAGAAGAAGTCGTAGTGCCTGCTAAATTTAAAGATTTGGTAAATGCCGTTGAAAGTATGTCAGTAATTGAACTTCACGAATTGGTAAAACTTCTTGAAAAGAAGTTTGGAGTTTCAGCGGCTGCTGTGGCAGTTGCCGGAGGTCCTGCCGTATCTGATGCAGAAGAAAAAACATCATTTGATGTTGAATTAACATCAGCCGGAGATTCAAAAATCGCTGTTATTAAAGCAGTTAAGGCCGTTTTGGGTCTTGGACTTAAAGAAGCTAAAGAATTAGTTGATGGAGCTCCTGCAATGTTGAAAGCAGGAATGAAAAAAGACGAAGCTGAAGCTTTGAAAAAAGAAATTGAAGCAGTGGGAGGAAAGGTTGAACTAAAATAAAGGTAAAAATAAAAAGCTCGCCCTTTTGATGAACTGTACCCCGAAAAGTGGACACGAAATAAAAAACCTACTTTTTGGCTAAAAGATGATTTCAGTATCGGTAGGGCAGGCGATGACAATTAAAAGCAACAAAACGACAAAAAATTCCCAGAGGCCTGGCCTCTGGGGATTTTTTGTCGTTTTGTTGCTTTTAACCATACTTTTTGATATAAATTAACTAGAAATCAAATTGTTTTTAAGAGCTTGTTTACAATCTAATGTCTGAATCAAATGTTTAAATTTCGAGCGAAAATCACGAATTTTTACGAGGAATATCGAGATATGCCGAGAGAAAATTTGTGATTTGCAGCCGAAATTTAAACATTTGAACAGACAAGCCTTTGTTTTTATTTTATTTGGCGGTTAGATTGTAAACAGGCTCTAAGATAAATTAAACGAAAGAGGTGTATTATGGATGCTTTATTGGCTGATTTGTTTGCCTTTCTTTCTCGGTTTACTATGCCTTCTTGGGCAGTTGTTTCAGGAATTTTGTTGAGTTGGCAAGTAGGTTTGATCTTGTTGTTTTTCTTTTTTATTGCTGTGTATGAAGTAAATACAACAGAAAAGTTTGTGTTTTTAGAAAAAATCACTATTTTATTTTTTATTTTAGCTTTTCTCTCTTGGTTTACTACCCATGCTCTCCGAAGCCTTTTCTCAGATGTTTTTGGTTAAAATGCTTAGTTTCTTTAAAAGCTCCGTAACTGCGGAGCTTTTTATAATCCAACAAAAAAATTTGAATAAACAAAACAAAAAAATTAGATTTTCGGGTGTCCGACACCCCCGCTTGTCGGACACCTCTAGAAAATCATTTTTTTGTTTTGTTTATTCAAATTTTTTGCTATAATCTCTCCATGGAAACTTTAGGAAAATTATTTGGCAGTTTTGCCAGAGTTAAAATAATGAAACTTTTTTTGTCGAATGAGGAAGCCCCTTTTGACAACGACGATATTTCAAAGAGGGCGAAAGTTTCTCTCCCTATACTCAGAAAAGAATTAAATCTTTTGAACAAAGCGGGTTTTATAAAGAAAAGAATTTTTTATAAAGAAATAAAAAAGAAAATAGAAAAAACTAACCCGCCTGCCACTGCGAGGCACAAGCGGGCAGGAACAAAACCGGCTGAAATTAAAATTATTAAGAAAAAGACAAACGGTTGGGTTTTGGATGAGAAATTTGTATATACAATGCCTTTATATAATCTTCTTGTGAATATGACTTCTTTCAATTCTTCTTCTATCACAAAAAAGTTAAATAAAGTGGGTAAATTAAAATTGGTGCTTGTTGCAGGAGCTTTTATTCATAATCCTGACAGTCGAGTTGATATTATGGTGGTTGGTGACGGTTTGAAATCAGGTGCATTGGAAAATGCCATCAGTGTTTTGGAATCAGAAATGGGAAAAGAATTAAAATATGTTGTATTTAAAACGGAAGATTTTAAATATAGAATGAATGTTTACGATAAATTAGTAAGAGATATCCTTGACTATCCTCATCAGAAAATAATAAACAGACTCAATCTTTAAAATTTTTGCGAATTTTTTGGGTGGAATTTTTTAAAACAAAATTCACAGGAGCTTTGCTCCTGTGGATTTTGTTTTAAAAAATTCCACCCAAAAAACTTTTGTAAAGACGACGAACGACATCAAAAGTTTTCCACACAATTTTTTAACAAATTTTTGAAAAATTGTTGTATTATTATAGACAGTTATATTTGTATAAATAACATGTAGGTCGTTTATTAGTTTATTATGCTTAGCGAGTTTCGAGTTGCTTTAAAAACTTGAAGTAGCGACAGCATAATATCAGGTTCGAAACCTGATATTATTAGTAATTTTTAATTAATTTAATTATGATATTAAAAACTTGGAGTGAGGTACTTACTCAATCTTTTCAGGATCTTTGGTTAGGTGTCGCTAACTTTGTTCCTAATCTTGTTGTTGCAATAATTATATTTATTGCAGGCTGGGTTGTTGGTTCTCTGTTAGGTAGAGTTGTGTCTCAAATTATAAAATCTCTGAAAGTTGATAATGCACTAAGAAGTGCTGGTTCAGAGGATCTTTTGAATAGGGCAGGATTTCGTCTTAATTCAGGAAAATTTTTAGGAGGACTTGTTAAATGGTTTGTTATTGTAGTTTTCTTGGTAGCATCTTTTGATGTTTTGGGACTAAGTCAAGTTAATGATTTCCTACAACAAGTAGTTCTTCTTTACTTGCCACAAGTAATCGTAGCGGTTCTTATTCTTTTGGTGGCTGCATTAATTGCTGACGCAATGCAAAGTGTCGTTGTTGGTTCTGCAAAAGCTGCTGAAATTAAATCTGCTCAATTCCTTGGAAATGTTACAAGATGGGCTATTTGGGTGTTCGCTATCTTGATGGCTCTATACCAATTGGGAGTAGCGGCTGCTTTCGTTCAAACATTGTTTACAGGTTTTGTTGTAGCACTTGCTTTGGCTACAGGACTTTCTTTCGGTTTGGGTGGAAAAGAAGCTGCATCAAGAATTCTTGACAGAATGGTTAAATAGATAAAATCAGAAATTAAAAAGACAAACACGCTTCAAAACAAAGAAGCGTGTTTTTCTTTTATGACATTTCCTATTTTTGCTGTTTATCCACAACAAAAAATTTGCAAAAGTGCCCCCCCCATAGTGTAGTATGCTACTTAGATTTGTTCTTAAAAACTTAAAAGTTTTTTTAAATTAAAAATGTGCCAAAGAATATTTGGTTTTTTCTTTTTTTTATAAACTTTAAAACAAAAGGAGGTTAAGCTAGTTGTTGTGTTACAAAATAAGAAATCATAAGGTTTCTTATACTTGAGGTTAAACTCAAAACTAGAAAACAAAAGGAGTTAGTGATGAAAAAGTTTGCTTGTGCGACTGCTGTTTTGGGGCTTATGTTGGTAACAAACATAAGCATGGCAGGGACAAAACCACTTGTTGGTTTGCCGGATTATAATGGTACCTATTATGGGACACCGAATACTGGAAGTTTGTATGATTCCGCTACGAATAGATTTACTGTTTTGTATCGTGATAATTACGAACGCGAAACAGCTGGTTGTGCGGGAGAAGGTTGTGGTAAGCACCCAGGTATTGATATTAGAATACCAAGTGGAACCGCAGTGAAAGCTTCATTTGGTGGAACAGTCATTAAATCGGAATGTAATGCCACATGGGGTGGTTTAATTATTATCGAGGCGGATAACCCTTATATTGCGGGAGAGAAAGTTTACATCAGTTATGCCCATCTTCGTGATAGAAGTGTGTTCCTAAACGATGTGGTTACTGAAGGTCAAGTCATTGGTGAATCCGGAGGTGAAGACGGGTTAGATCAAAACGGAATACCAAATGGGAAAACTCCCGATACTTGTTTTGGCTCAAGTACAGGAGCTCATCTGCATTTTCAAGTGGATCGTCCTCATGGTGACACATATCCGTGGTATCCATCAGGTACCACAAACAGCATTCCAAA
>JAHIOZ010000146.1 GCA_018894995.1 Patescibacteria group bacterium
ATAAAAGAATCTAATTTAAGCCAGGAGCTAGTTTCAAAAAAAATAAATATATCAAGGCAGACTTTAAATAATTATATCAATGGATCAACTCTTATAGATTTTGAAAAATTACTTAATATTGCAAATCTAACTAATAGGAGCATAGATTTCTTTTATAAAACTAATCAGTCATTTGGAAATTATAAATTCAGGTCCGATATCCCAATAGACAACAAGCTAAAGATAAAATTTGAAGAAAGTATCAGAAAATATGGTGAGATTGAGAAAATAAATAAGATATTTCCTTATTATCTGGATATTGGTGTTTATTTGGATAAATTTAGTAAGGAATATATTGCAACTATGGCAGAAAAAATCAGATGTCTATTTGAGATTAATCCAAATAGCCCAATAGCCAATCCGATTTATGAGTTAGAAAAAAATGAAATAAAAATAATTCAGTTTCCTGCCAGCAACCGGGATGTTTCAGGTTTTTCAGCTTACAATCAAAAATTAGGGTATTGTATCTTTCTAAATTCGGAGTGCACTGTTGAGAGAAGATTTTTTACTGCAATACATGAGTTGGCGCATCTGATATTTCATAAGGATGATTACCAGGGTGATATAAAAATAGAGAAAGAAGGAGTTAAGGAAGATATAGCTAATGAATTTGCCGGATTGTTTTTGGTTTCCGCGAAAGCATTAAAGGGATTTTGTAAAGAAAGTTTTATAGAAAAAGTTAGTTTTGAAGATGTTATGAGTTTAAAAAAATATTTTAATGTTTCTGCAAAATGCATAATTAAAAGGTTATTAAAAGAAGAAATTATTAATGAGAAGGAATATGAAGAGTTAAATAATAAAGTTGATTCAAAGGTTAGTCCTTATGAAGAATATGAGCCAATTGATGAAGAAAGAAATATTGAAAATTACAGATTTACTAATCTTGTAAAGAAGGCATTTCTTAAGGAAGAAATTACCATATCAAAAATTGCAGAACTTCTGGAAATACCGGTGATAGAAGCAAATAAGAAAGTATTGGAATGGGCTAACAATTGAATAATGATACTGATCATATAAACTTTGAAATAGAGAAATTTTCTTTAGATAGCAGTGTTGTGATTGCTTTCTTTAATAGTAATTTGGAACACATCTTAAGAGTGGTTTTTAAAAACAAAATATATTTTTCTTCAGAAATATTTAAAGAAATAAAAAGGTATGATCTGGGTTCTTTTAATTGTCATATTGTAAACACTAAAACAGTAGAGGAATCTGAATATTTTTACCAACTTTCAGGTGAACATATAAGTTTATCTGTTGCAGATGTACATCTTATAACGATTTGTAAATTTAATAGTCTTGTATGTGTATCATTTGAAAAGAAAATGAGAAAAGTGTGCAATGAGGAAAATATTAAAAATATTGGCTTGCTTCACATTTTAAAAGCGGCAGTGAAATTAAGTTTATTAGATAATGAAAAAGCAAGGAATATAGTTTTAAAATTAAAAAATAATGGTTTATATTTAGATAAAACAACTATTAATAAAATTTTTAAAGAATTTTGTACTTAGAATATTTTTCATTATTTTAATAATACAAGGTGTAAAATGAACTTAAATATTATATCAAATAAGATTCATCAATTATCTGATTATTAGATGCTAAGAAAGAGGTAATCATAAAGTTGAATATATCAAATGTTTGCATACTTTGTAGAAAAAATGTGGCAGATACAAAAGAGCACTTTATTTTAAAATGCCAAATATTTCAGCTAGGCGTAGAACCTTTAAAGTATATATTAGTCACCATGTATTTGGTATGATTACAAAAGTTCATTATAAATATGTGTTTATAACTACAAAATTTCCTTTGTATTTTGTGTTTCAATTACTTATAATATTACTGGAATTTATGCTTATAACAGATAATATTTTAAAGTTAATAAAAAGGAGTAAAACCGTTGTACAGACAAGCATTAGATAAATTACAGGAATGGAAGAATAGTATCTCGAGGAGGATACCTCTTATTATAAGGGGTGCACGCCAGGTGGGTAAAACATGGCTTATGAAAGAGTTTGGACGAACCTCATATCCAAAGGTTGCTTATATTAATTTTGAGGGAAATGATCGAATGAAGCATTTTTTTGAAGGTGATCTTGAAATTTCGCGTATTGTAAAAGGTCTTAGTTTAGAGGCGGAATGTAATATTGAACCTGAAAATACACTTATTATATTCGATGAAGTCCAGGAAGTGCCTCGTGCCTTGACTAGCCTAAAATACTTTCAGGAAAACGCATCTCAATATCACATTATTGCTGCAGGGTCACTTCTTGGAGTTGCTCTTCATCCCGGAACATCTTTCCCTGTAGGAAAAGTATCTTTTCTTGACCTGTTTCCTTTATCATTTGCAGAATTTATGCAAGCTATGGAGATGCAAAAATACCTTGACCTTTTATTAAATCAGGACTGGAATTTAATATCAAGCTTCAAAGACCGGTATTCGGAATTATTAAAGCAATATTTTTTTATAGGGGGGATGCCGGAAGTGGTGGCGGCATTTGTCCAAAGGCAAGATTATAATGAGGTTCGGGAAATACAGCTTCGGATTATTGCTGCTTATGAACAGGATTTCTCAAAGCATGCCCCAAATGAAACAGTGCCCAGAATACGAATGCTTTGGAATTCTGTCCCTTCTCAACTTGCAAGGGAAAACAGAAAATTTGTATATGGCCTTGTACGCAAGGGTGCACGTGCCAGGGACTATGAGCTTGCAATGATGTGGCTTACTGACTGTGGACTTATTCATAAAATAAATCGGATAACAAAACCCGGATTGCCCTTGAGGAGCTGTGAAGATACTAAAGCTTTTAAACTTTATATGCTCGATACGGGCTTACTTTCGGCTTTATCCGGGCTTGACGCTAAAACCCTTCTTAATGAAAACAAAATTTTTATGGAATTTAAAGGTGCTTTAACTGAACAATATGTGCTACAACAGTTTAAATGTGAAAAATTGCTGCCAGTATTTTACTGGTCTGTAGAGGCAGGGACTTCAGAGATTGACTTTATAATACAGATAGATAACAGGATTATTCCTGTTGAAGTAAAGGCTTCAGAAAACCTGAAAGCAAAAAGTATTAAAATATACAGAGAAAAGTACTTACCTGAGATTAGTATTCGCCTGTCTATGTCAGATTACAGAAATGAGGGATGGCTTATCAATCTACCACTATATGCACTTCCTTCACTTCCGGAAATATTCTCACAGAAATAACATGCTTAAATTTCTCATATCAAAGTACTTGATATTAATATAATATAAAACTTATTGCGTAAAATACAATAATAATTTAAAATAATATTTTATAATAAGAATTGCTATTTAAGGTTTTAAAGATGACGAATAAATTAAAAAATGTGACTTTTTCACTTCCTGAAAATTCAATAAGAGATTTAAAGAAGATTGTAGAAGGCGGTCATGCAAAATCAGTTAATTCTGTAGTAAGAGAAGCAATTGCACTTTATACATCGAAGATTGAAAAAGAGAATTTAAAAAAAGAAATGGAATCTGCTTCCAGGGACCCATTATTTTTAAAGGATCTGCAGCGCTCAATGGATAGTTTTGAGACTTCTGATAAAGAGACTGGAAAATTAATTACTGACTGGTAAAAACCCCGAAAGGCTGGCTGTTATATGGATGAACTTAATGAAATGCAATGGAAAATCTATTGGGCAAGCCTTGATCCGGTAAGGGAATCCGAGCAGGCAGGGACAAGACCGGTAATAGTTATATCACCGGAAGAAATAAACGCGTTCCTTCCAATAGTTGCTGTAATTCCGCTTACTTCGCTGAAGGTCGGGCGCAGAATTTATCCTACGGAAGCCCTGCTTTTAAAAAGTGTAACAGGGTTGGAGAAAGATTCTATCGCGATGTCACACCAGATTAGAGTTATATCCAAAGCAAGGTTAATAAAGCAATGCGGGGTTATAGATTCCGAAGATATTAAAAACACAATCCGCAGTATTGTAAAATTATTTTTAGATTTATAAGGAATTAATATCTAAATTAAAGATAAATAATTATTTACTTTAATAACTTTATTATTTATAATAATTTTCATAAGTTTATTAATATTAAAGATTTCTTCTTTTTAATGCTACTTATTTTCTATTAAAAAATTAAATCCAGGGGGATTTTAATATGAGAAAAAACATTTCATTCAGTTTGGATGAAGAATTGATAAAAAAAATAAATGAAATCAGCAGGGTGAGTGAAAGGACAAAATCCTGGCTTGTAAAAAATGCTATAGAGAACTATCTTGAAGAAATTAAAGATGTTGAAATTGCCCATCAAAGATCGCTGGATTCGGAGGATTCTTTCATCAGCGAGCGGGAATTAAAAAATTACTTAAAAGAGAAGTCTTAAGAATTGCTAAAGAATTAAGGATGTTAATTAAAAAGTAATATATAGATGAAATATAAAGTTCTTTTTCATAAAAATTTGATAAAAGATTTAAAGAACCTGGATAAAAAGATTACCGGCAGGTTTTTTGATATTGTCAGTAATAAAATTGCAGTTAATCCTGAGTCGGGGAGAAAGCTTAAAGAGAAATATAAAGATTTATGGAAGTACCGGGTGGGAGATTACAGGATAATTTATCAGTTTGAAAATGAAAATATAAGGATACTTATTTTAAGATTCAGGCACAGAAAAAATGTTTATGATAATATTTATTATTAGAATTTTTATATTTTTATTGTTTTCATTTGCCATATCGGCCTCAGTTTAAATATTTAAAGATAATTTGTCTTACATAGAATAAATCTTAACTGAGAGGAAGGCTCATTTCAAATAAGTCTGTATAACCTGTATAAATATAAACATATTACCGCAACTGGTGGTAATGGTAAATTTTATATAAAGTTTTTTCAGGCAATAGTATACCAAAAAGAAAAAATCCTCTCTATGATGACGAATCACAAAGTTCCCTTTGGATTAAATTCGTTTTCGTCTTTTACTATTAGCTTCATGTTATTTTGGAGAGTGCGATTCCTGGTTTTTCCAATAAGATTGTTTAGCGGTATATATGTATTATAATAATATAAAATATAAAAATTTCATAAGGTTATTAAAATTTAAAAAATCACTTGGTTATTTGTTATAATTTATCTATTGCGTTCAAAGCTTACATTTAGTACAATGTGTACATAATAAAATATTAGGAGGGCAACTTCATGAAGACGGTTTTAAAAGCCAGTGATGTACGAAAGGAATGGAGCAAGTTTATTGATGAAGTTAAATGGGTAAAGCCAGCCCTGGTAAAACGCAACAGGGATATAATTGCAGTTTTATCCTTTGATTTACTTGAATTCATTTTAAAAGAATATAAATTCACTGTTGAAGTTAAGCAGGAAGAAGACGGTTCTTATACAGGTATTTTAAATGAAATGGATTTAATTGCAAATGCTGTGGATATGGAGTCATTGGAGCTTGAATTAGTCAAAGAACTGTTAGAGTATTCAGAAGAATATATGAATGAATTCGGCCTTTATTATAGTAGTCCAAACCGCAAAAACCATTTTCCATATGTTTATAGAGCAATACTTGCTTCAGACGATATTGAAAAAGTGAAAAAATTGTTTTCTTTAAATTTTCAATCAAAAAAGAAAGTAAGCTGATGCCAACCTGGAAAGAGCTTAAAAGATTCTGCGAAAAGGATGATTGGAAACTGCATAAAAGTACTGATCACTATTATTACAGAAAACATATGGATAATGGAGTCCTGAAAAGAACAAAAGTTTCAAGGGGAAGTAAAGAAATACCTAGATTTCTTTGGAAGAATATTTTGGAAAAACAATTACAGGTTACTCAAGAGTATTTTAATAGAATAAAATGATTAGATTTCATTATTATCATATGTTTCAACGTTTGTTGAAATTATAACATTTAGTGAAACATAGACAGGAGATCAGTGTTATTGATTAATATAACTCCAGGCTTTGTTCTAATCTTTTTAAGCTTGTGTTAACTTTATATAAGTCGGCAATCTGGTTTTTAATCCCCAGAGCGGGACAGCCATGAATTCTTTTTGCTATTTGACACGTTATATTAAATATGGAATAATTAATACGTGGGAGGTTAGAAGTAGTAAGTTAGATATAAGAAGTAAGAATTAATACATTGGAGGATATTAAAATATGTCAGAAGAAGAGATTTTAGATGTACAGTTGAGGCCCAAACGGCAGATAACACTTCCATCGAAAGTTTGCGAAAAACTGGGTATTGAGTATGGTGACAGATTGGAATTAAGAATAAAGGACGATTCTATTATAGTAAAACCAAAGAAAACCATAGCTTTAAATGCTCTAAATGAAATTAGAAAGGCATTTAAAAAATCGGGTGTTACGGAAGAAGAACTTATAAAATCTGTCGGTGAAAAAAGACATGGAAAAGCTTAAAGTTTTTCTCGACAGTAATGTTTTTATATCAGGACTCTATTCAGGAAAAGGTGGTCCCGGTATAATACTTGATCATTTCATTGCAGGTAAAATAGTTATTATCATTTCACAGAGAGTCTTAAACGAAGTAATAGAAGTATTATCGGAAAAACTCCAAAAAGTGCTCCCCTTTCTGCAAGAATTCTTATTAAGTTATCCGCCTGAAATAATTAAAGATGCAAAACTTGAAAATATTAAAAAATGGTCAGGACTAGTAAATGAAGATGATGCAATGATTTTAGAATCCACAATTTCCTGTGAACTTGATTATTTTATTACTGGTGATAAGCACTTCTTTAGCAGTCCACTAATTGAAAAAAGATCAGGCTTAAAAATTTTAAGACCTGTAAGTTTTGCAGATATTATAAAAAAAATTTAATGGGTAAAAACCTGAAAGTATTTTAAAAATAATTTGAGTACATTTCTGTTTTATACTTACTACTGTCAAAAGCAAATTCTTGTGAATTCTATGTTATAATAAATCAATATATTTAAAGTATAAAAGTAAAAAAGTCTATAAATGATTAAGAATACCAGATTACTTTATAAATTTGAAAAAAACCAGCTTAAAGTTGAATCACTCTCATACCCTGAAGCTCTTAAAATTTTTGAAGCTTTATGGCAGGAAGCAAATACACTGGGAGTTTTGCCCTCAAAAGATCCCATGGAAGGTATAGAAATAAAAATTAAAATAACAAAAATTCTAAAATCATGTTTGAGGAACTCTTAATAAGGATTGCAAAAACACTGGATAATAATAATATCCCTTATATGATAATTGGTGGACAAGCTGTCTTATTATACGGTGAGCCAAGACTTACTAAAGATATAGATATAACTCTGGGAGTAAGCATAGATAAATTAAGTGAATTATTAAATATAATTAAAAAAATTGAATTAATGCCTTTACCAGAGAATATAATTGGTTTTACTCAAAAAACATTTGTATTACCGGCTAAAGATATAAAAACAAATATTCGAGTTGACTTTATTTTTTCGCAGACTTCTTATGAAAAACAAGCAATTGAAAGAGTAAATAAAATTAATCTTAAAAATACAATTCTAAAATTTGCCTCAATAGAGGATGTAATTATACATAAAATTTTTGCCGCACGACCAAGAGATATAGAAGATGCAAAATCCATAATGATCAAAAACCCAAATTTTGACAAAAACTATATAAGAAAATGGCTTAAGGTATTTGACAATTCAATGGGAGAAAATAAATTTGTAAATGTTTTTAAAGACCTTATAAAAAAGTGATAAGAATTAAAAAAAAGATAGATGATTACCAGTATATTAAGAGTACTTACGACAAGGTCTATTAGGCCATTTATTTTTAAAAGTAATTGTAACTATAATCTGGATTTAAATGCCAAAAACTTAGGATTATATTTTCATATACCATTTTGTAAAAAAATATGTCCTTTTTGCCCCTATTACAAAATAGAATATGACAGATCTCTACTTATCCTTTTATTGAGTTTTCATATGCCAGCATTAAAAATAAACCACTTAACCAAAAATTAAAAAAGCAGATGTTAGAAAGCTTATTAGATATCAGTGAAAAAACGGATTACCGGAGAAGTTCTATCTGGACATTCTCAAAAGATAATTCGCCGGGATACTCTTCAGTAACAAGAGATAATTTTATTGGATTTGGTCCAAGTGCTGCCACTTTATTAAAAAACATATTTAAAATAAATACATTCTCAGTTAAAGAATACATAAAATGCCTGAATAATAATAAATTACCAACTGCCCTTAGTCTAAAGTTCAGTCCCAGGACCAGAGCTCTTTATTGGCTTTTCTGGTCATCATATAAACTTTATATAAGTGAAGATAATTTTTATGGGCTTTTTGGTAAAAAACTTAACGATATGTTTGGATTTGAACTTTACTGGGCTAAAAAATTTAAATACATAGAAAAATATAATAGCGGCTATAAATTAACTGATAAGGGCGCTTATCTTTTTCACCTTATTGAACAAGCTTATACACGTCAGTACATAGATAAAACCTGGAGAACAGCTTTAAATAATCCCTGGCCAAAAAGAATCATTTTATATTAATGTTACTTAATGGTATAAATCCTAAAAACTGAATTATAGATGCCTAGAGCATATTTTCATAATCTGGATCTTTAAGGACATGACTCTCTTATTATAAGTTCAGGATTGATTAGAATATTTTTCTTTTTTAATTCTTTTTTATTGATTAAATCAACAAGCAGATTTAATGCTATAGCACCCATATCATACTTTGGCTGAGCAATTGTTGTTATGGATGGATTATAAATAGATGCAAAACTAATATCATCAAAACCGATAACTTCTAATTCTGAAGGAATTTTTATGCCTTTTAAATTAGATGCTTTAACCACTTCTATTGCTAAAACGTCACTAGCAGTAATTATACCTTCTGGCCTATCGTCCATCTCAAGCAGTTTAATTGCATCTCTATATCCACTTTCTATATCGAAATTATCAAGTATTATATATTTTTTATTGATACTTAAACCAAATTCTTTAAAAGCTTTAGTGTAGCCTTCGATTTTTTCTCTGGTCGGGATAAAATTAGTAGATCCCCCTAAAAATGCTATTTTTCTTAAACCCTTTTTAAGCATATAGTTAGTAGCAGTATAACCTGCTTTTACCTCATTAATTCTAACGAATGGAATGTCGATGTTTTTAAGCATTCCATTTATAAAAACTATTGGAATATTTTTTTTATGCAAATATAGATAATGTTCAAAATCACCCTCATACTTACTCATTTCAGTAGAGATAAATATAATGCCATCAACATGTTTTTCCAGAAGATTTTTTACAAATTCAATTTCTTTTTTAACAGTGGAATCAGTGTTGCATAGATAAACAGTATAATTGCTATCAAATGCCTTATCGCTTATACCTTTTGCCATTTCTGAAAAAACTGGATTTATTATATCTGGTATTAGGAGACCTATTGTTTTGCTGGTTTTTTTTACAAGATTTCTTGCAAAGAAATCAGGGATGTAATCTAGTTCTTTAATTATTTTTAATACCAGTTCTTTTGTTTGCTTTTTTACAAATCTACTGTTATTTAGAACTCTAGATACTGTAGCAATACCTACACCTGCTTTTTTTGCTACGTCATAAATTGAGGGTCTTTTTTTTCTACTCATTTTTAATATCAAAAAGTTTCTAAATTTTAAGTAACTATTGCATTTATGTTTTTTTAGGCTATAATTTGTAATGTAAAATGGAAACGCTTCCATTATATCATAGTAAGCGTAGTATTCAAAATTAAATATAATTTTTTTAACGAATATTGGAAGCGCTTCCAATCTATAAAAATAGAATTTTACTTTATTAGAAAATAAATAGCGAATAATAAATAAAAACTTTATAGAAAGTGTTATTGATTTAATAGATATCTATGCATGGATTAATAAAATAGGAAAATTGTAAATTGTGGTAGTGGGGAGGTGGTGACTGAGATATATAAGGTAGCATAAACAAAAATATGATAGGAGGTGTTAGATTGGAAAGACTTAAAAAATTTTTAGTATAGGTGCTAAGTTGAAAGATTTTTTTAAGAATGATATGAGGATAATTTATTGGAAAGATGTTAAGAATGAAAATAATAAAAGAAAGGAAGGTAAAAAGTGAGAATTAATAAAAAACTAATTATGCTTCTTTCATTAGTTATTATGCTTGTGATAATTTTTGCTTTTGGTGGTAGTGCGTCGGCTGCTGATATAGGGAGCCTGGGATTAGACAACAATGATATTATCTATATGATTTTAACTGATAGGTACCCGGATGGTGATTCCTTGAATAACGGTACTCTGGGTGTGGAATACAGGCCAGGAGAGTTAAAATATACGCAGGGGGGAGACTGGCAGGGAATAATTGATAAAATTCCATACATTGCAGATTTGGGAGTAACTGCCATATGGATTTCACCGCCTTCAGAAAACGAGCTTTTAAGCAGGGATGGTACCGAATCAGGTTACCATGGGTACTTTACACACGATTATTATAGTGCAGACCCTCACTATGGAACAAAAACTAAACTACAGGAATTGGTAAGTGTTGCACATGCAAATGGGATAAAAGTTATTCTGGATGCAGTACCAAATCACACAGCAGACTATCTGGAGCCTTATGGAACTAGCTACAGTTCGCCTGATTACCAGCCTGCCTTTCCTTTTAATGACCCCAGCTGGTATCATCACAATGGTGACATTAATGACTGGAACGACCAGTGGCAGGTGGAGAATTGTGACTTGGGTGGTCTTGATGATCTGGACCAGAACAACGCTTCGGCAAGGCAGGAAATTAAGAACGTCTATAAGATGTGGGTAGATGATACGGGAGTAAATGCTGTAAGAGTAGATGCAGCCCGCTCTGTTCCCAAAGACTTCCTCCAGGAATTTGAAAACTATCTTGGAGTTCCCACCTTTGGTGAGATTTTCCACGGCGATGTTGATTATGTAAGTGATTACCAGAACTACGAATGGGGTGTCCTTGATTTCCCGCTTTTCTTCCAGGCAAGAGAAGTATTTGCATGGGAAAAATCATTCCAACAGATAAAGGATATAATTGACCAGGACTATAAGTACCAGGATTCCAATAAGCTTATTACCTTTCTTGACAATCACGATAGAGACAGATTTCTCTGCCTGGCTGAGGACAATTATGGAAAATTGAGATTGGGAATGACATTCCTTTTCACTGCCAGGGGTATCCCTGATGTGTATTATGGGACCGAGCAGGCATTCTATGGAGGTGGAGTACAAACAGAGTGGCAGGGTATTGCAAACGAGGCAAACAGGGAAGTAATGGACATGTTTGACCAGGATAATATAATATACAAGCACATAAAGAGGCTGACGCAGATAAGAAAAGGCTACGAGCCGTTAAGTAGTGGCACACAGCGTGAAATGTGGTTTGAAGATACGGTGTATTCATATTCACGCAGAAATGATACAACGGGAGAAGAAGTAATTACAGTACTTAATAACAGCTGGGGACCTGTAACAAGAACTATTCCTATAAGAGCGGAAAGCTCCTTAACTGTAGGAACTACATTAACCAACCTTTTGGATACTTCTCAAACAGTTACTATTACTTCTGGGGGAATAACAGGGAAGCAGATTACTGTGACTGTTCCCATGTTTAATGCTGTGATACTGGTAACAGGAAGTCCTCAAGACTATACCCCACCAATACCAACAATTACAAAAATCAGAGTTCATTATGATGTAGGCTTAGGTAATACTATGTATGTAAGAGGCGACACTTATCCATTGTGGTGGGACAAGGGAAGAATGATGCGGAATGTAGCTTCAGACATCTGGGAGTTTGAAAATGAACGCATTCCGACAGGTCAGACCTTTGAGTTTAAACCGCTAATAAATGATACGACCTGGTCGCAAGGGGATAACTTTGTAGGCACAGGTGGACAGACTATTGACGTCTATCCGAATTTTTAAGATAGAATAAAATATTTGAGGTTGTATTCTTTATTATAGTTGTTTAGTAGATGAAAGCCCTCGTACCTGGTAATAGGTATGAGGGCTTTCCTGTAAATACCATTTTATAATACGGATAGCTTTTGTGGTAGCAGGTTAATTAAAGATTTTGTTAAAAAAAATGGCATAAAATATTGTTTTCACAAGCAATATCTGATAAATTGATTACTAATGTACTAAATATTCAGTGATTATGTCACCTAAAAGACACCAGTTTTATTCAGTGGAAATGTCACTTTCTTTCTAAATTAATAATTTTCAGCGTCCGAAGTAAGAGTTGAGCCAAAAGTCCCAGGCCTACTTCCTCTTCTCTTCTGTTATACTTAAAACCAGATTGCTCTACTTCGTATTATTGGATTTACAGCAACACAGATAAAAAACGGCTCATGTGCTAGAGGTAAAGGTAAATCTATTCCTATAAATAAAAATACACTTTCTAGAATACTTAGCTTTTTAAATTCTTATAGTTAAATTTCAAATTTTTAAATTAACTGTTGCAATCCCATTTTTTAGTGCTATAGTTTGTACTAGAATATTGGAAACGCTTCCATTATATCATAAGAATTCCAATAGTTAAAAAGTTTTTGTTTTTTTCATTAAAATTGGAAGCGCTTCCAGTAATAAAAGTAATTCATTATTACATTAACATGACAGGAGGTGATCTTATAAGGTTTAATAAAAATATGTAAATATTATAGAGGAGGTGATGCTTATATTTGTAATTTGGGGTATTATTTTTATAAAAATCAGTTGATTTAAAGGAGAAAAAATGAAAAAGACATTTTTTTGGCTAATTATTATTATATTCACTCTATCACTTACTTTAATAGGAGTTGGTTGTAAAGAGGAAGCTGCTCCTGCTGAAGAAGTTACAGAGGAGGAGGCTGCACCAGCAGAGGAGGAAACGGCAGAGGCAACCGAGCCGGTTACGATCCAGTTCTGGCACAATTATGATGCTGGGGCCGGTCAAATC